>JAZOMR010000071.1:0-12511 GCA_045654105.1 Faecalimonas sp.
ATCAACGGTTACTTTGCCAGAAAGCGTATGCTTAAAGGCACCGAAAAATCGATTGTTACCTTCGACACCGAAAACCCGGATATGTTTGTTTCCCAAACTGAAGTTGGAAAGTCCGAGTTCAACTATGATAAGATCGCTATGATTGCGGAAACCGACCGCTACTTTGTTTTCGTATTCAGCGCGAGCCATGCTCAGGTCTATGATAAGAATAGCCTGTCCGGTGGCACTGTAAACGAGTTTAGAGAGTTCATAACCCAAAAGACCGAGAAGATGGTCGTAATGGTTAAGTAAGGAGGCATCACTATGGATGAGACTAGTAAAAAAACAAACTGGAAAGCAATAATAGCCGTTGCGCTAGTTGTATTATTGGCAATATGTTTCTTCAAAATTGCAGAGCTTAGTGATGCTGTAGAAAATCTGCAGAGGGAAAATACTTCTCTCTCAAGCGGAATACAGGCTTTGCGCGATGACATTCATTCAATCTATAACAATGTGGATGCAAAGCTTAAAGAACAGGCAAGCCTTGTTTCCGGGGTTGATTTTGAAATTGGCGACATCAGTGAAGATATGAAGAGCGTAGAATTGACACTTACTGTTGTCCCCAAGCTGGTGACCGATGATATGGAGGTCTCAATTTCCGTGGATGGGAAGACTGTTCCGTTAACCAGAAGTGGTAGTGGTTTTGCGGGATCTGTCGATGTAGGCTTATTTGTAGACTACAATCAGTGGCCTTTGCTAACGTTAAAATCTGCCGAAGGAACGAAGACGGAATATCTGGACTCTATTGACGTTTCTTATTTGTTCTCCCGTCATTTACCGTCCCTATACGCAGACATGTCAGCATCCTCCACTTTGAAAAACGGCAACTTGCAGGTTGATGCAGGTTTCTCCATTGAATCCAAACCTGCAAGCAATAATTCTCCAATCACATTTATCTCTTTCACAATGATTGAAGAAATCAATGGCGAAGAAGTAAACAGATCGGATATCACCGATGAAGTTCGAAAGTCCGGCAACAGTTACAATACCCGGTATATTAAGTCTTTTGAAATGACACAGGAAGACGAGTTGAAGGTTTATGTAATTGCTGAGGATACACTCGGATATATTCATAAGACTCTTGCGCACTTCTGGATCCAATCCGAAGACGGTGCGGCGGCAGAAGCAGTGTTCGGTGGGGAATTGATCTACGATAAAGACGGCAATCTGCTCTATGGCGAAAAGGAACTTTGGGGCTAAGCATTACATAGTCCTGAATTTGGCAAAGGAGCGTGATTAGATGCCAGAGAACATTTCCAATATCATTATCATTTCTCTGTTTGTAGGAGTGGGTACGCTGGCAGTAGTCAGCCTCCTTGTAAAGGTTGTTAAGAATCGATGCGCGCCGATCAAGACAGTCAAAGCTGTTGTCATTGATAAGAACAAGGTTGAAAACTTTTCAAAGTATTCCGGAACAGGTAAAAGTGAAAAATATGTGATTGTTTTTTCCGTGAACGGTAAGAAGAAGTCTTTCTATGTTTCCCAATTCTCATACAATGGCTATCGGATTAATGAGAAAGGTACGCTCAAATATAAGGGCGATAAGTTAATAGATTTTAAGTAAAATCCTATTTGGTGAGGAGATGGCGATATGGGCCACAACATAGACTGTCTGCGATGCGGACAAAAAATGAATCATATTAGGACGGAAAAACTACAACTTGGGCAGACAGGTTGGATCCTCGGTGATCTCCCGAATTTGTTCGCCGGCGCTATGGAAGTGGACATTTATAGTTGCCCGAAATGCAGGAAGCTTGAATTCTTCTTGGCAGAGGATCTGCAAGAAGAAGGCCTACCGCAGAAGCAGTGCCCGAAATGTGGAAAGATGCACGACTTTGATTATCCAAAATGTCCATTCTGCAAGTATGATTACAACGCATAATTGGTAACGGAGCGTGATGGCATGAAAAGGTTGATAGTAATACTTCTTCTGTGTGCTGTGCTTTTGTTCTCTTTTGCAGGATGCGAATCCAAGTATAGCGCAGATGATTTCGTTGGAAAAACCTCTGCTCAAATTGAAGCTGAATACGGCGTATTTGATTGCTGTGGAATGCCCGTCAGTGAGGATGGGTTGTATCGAAACACCTCTTGCGGTTACACAATCAAAGAGCCGAAAACGGGTTTTCTTGGTACAGACCCAGAGATCCTCTTTTTTATCACCTTCGATGAAAACGGAATAGCCGTTACATGCGAAGAAGGATACCGCCCCGGTGGTTAAACGCCATTTTGGCAAGGGAGTGTGAGTGCATGAAAAAAGTATTACGCTGGGTGGCGACAGTCATTGCCGTATGTATTGTTACTGTCGCTCTAAACTTACTGACCGATGGTGTACCGCTTCTTGGGACACCAAAAGTTGAAAATATTGACCGGGTCGTAGTAACCCATACTGATTATCCGGACGATGCAAAAGAAATCACGGACGAATATTACATCGAATTGGCTGAAGCTATGCTGGGCTATCTCCATTATGCTCCGTTTAAAGGATTGACGGACGATGAACCGATTATCCAGATTACCTTCGTAATGGACGATGGCACAGAGGTCGTTGTGAAAGCCAACGAAAAAACCGTCTGGTGGAATGGAAAGCCCCGTGCCATCCACGATGAGGGCCAATTTGTAAAGATGTGTACTGCAGTTTTCTATCTGCAGAATGGCTGAGAGCAAACATAAAGGAAAGGAGAACAGCATATGAAAAAGCGCAGTACCATACTCGTTTTGACTGTGACGATTATATGCTGTTTAGCCATGGCTCTGGTAGACGGTGTGCTCCGTCCGGGCTATGCAGTCAAATCTGTGATCAAAATAGCACTCTTTATGCTGATCCCGTTGATCGCTTCCAAAATGGATCACAGTGTGCTCTATCTGTCGCTGCTCCGCCCCAAGAAGAAGGGGCTGGGGCCGGCCATTGCTCTTGGCGTGGGTATCTATGTGGTGATCCTTGGTGGGTACTTCCTGGTATCACCGTTCTTTGACTTCTCACAGATCGCCGGAGCCTTGACAGACAACGCAGGCGTCACAAAGGAAAACTTCCTCTATGTAAGTCTGTATATCTCCTTTGCAAATTCTTTTCTGGAGGAGTTTTTCTTCCGTGGTTTTGTCTTTACCAATCTGAAACAGCATTCCGGCAGAAAGTTGGCCTACATATTCAGTGCGGCAGCTTTCAGTTTGTACCATGTGGCAATGATGATCGGTTGGTTCTCTCCAGCGCTATTCCTGCTGGTTATGGTGGGTTTAGTGGTCGGTGGTATGATCTTCAACTGGCTGAACGAAAAGCTGGATACGATCTACTGCTCCTGGCTGACCCATATGTTTGCCAACTTTGCTATTAACACAATTGGCTTTATGCTACTGAAATAACAGATCGACAAGTCAAGTGCAGCTCCCAGACCGGGGGCTGCGCTTTTCTGTTTTGCAATAAGAACAGCTTGTGGTATAATGGTAGAAAAATTTTTGGAAAAATTTCAAAAAAATAAAACCAACCGTCATCAAAATCGTACTTATGGGGTGAAAGGGCCTTTCAGTTCAATATAAGGAGGTGAACAATATGGATGATACTCAGATCATCGAATTATTCTTTGCGCGTAACGAGCAGGCAATCAAGGAGACCGATGCCAAATACGGCAAACTGTGTTTCAGTGTGGCGAACAGAATTCTGGAGAACAATGAGGATTCTGAAGAGTGCGTGAATGATACCTATCTCAATGCGTGGAACAAAATTCCGCCAACTCGTCCTAATCATTTCTCAGCATTTCTCTGTAAAATCACCAGACTCATTTCTCTGAAAAAGCTGGAGTTTTCTAGTGCACTGAAGCGTACATCAGCAGTCATTGTTTCGTTTGAAGAACTGGAAGGCGTTTTGCAGGACCAAAAAATATCTCCGGCGACAGATGCCGAGGATCTTGGAAAGCTTATCAGCGCATTTCTGCGACGGGAAAAGGAAGATGCCCGCAATATTTTTCTGCGGAAGTATTTCTTCTGTGATTCCGTATCGGAGATCGCAGAGCGATATAGGATCAACGAGAATACAGTCAAGTCCATGTTGTTCCGTACCCGAAACAGGCTGAGAGAGTACTTGAGAAAGGAAGGCGTGGAAGTATGAAAACCCCAAGAATGGCAGAAGCCATGAACTACATTGATGACGATCTGGTGTCCGGCGCGATCACATACACCAGAAAGAAGAATACCGGCTGGGTCAAATGGTGTGCCCTGGCGGCGTGCCTGTGCTTGGTAATTAGCATTGCAATTCCCGTTTTACAGCATAAGGGCGGTCATGACCCTGTGGGTGATACGGCACCGTTTTTCCTTAACGGCTGTTACTATGAGACAGTAGATGACCCTGCGATTCTTGAGATCTACGGTCTGCCAAAGAAAATCACTGCAGATATGGCGGGAGATCATGTTGCATACATTGATGTTAACTTCGAACAGGGCTTTGCTTCTTTCGAAGAAACACCGGTCAAAACAGATAATGAACTCTATGAGTATGCTCCTGCACCTTCTCGCGGTATCTATGTATACCGTGAAGGAGATAAATATATGGCAGCTATCTTCTGCAACTTTGAGATGTTCGAAAGCAGCAATACAAATTATGAACTCAAAGAACTATATCGGATCTTCAATGTATCGCAGGCAGGAGATATTGCATCTATTTCTGAGGTTGATTGGCATCGTGAGAAGGTTATCGGTGCAACAGTAACCGATGCAAATGAGATCCAGGCATTCTATGATATGACGATGACCCTTGACAGCTATGGAAATGATGACTTCCAAGAGCTGATGTTTGGTGGCTATACCAACGAAGAAAAGCAGATGGAAGCACATACAGCCTTTGCTGATGATAGCCGGGTGCTTCGAATTGAAACGAATGGTGGCCTGCGCTTCTATATCTCACTTTACCCCAGTTATAGCTGGATGTATGCAAGTGGAGCAATGTCTTACTACAAAATTGATGACGCTATGCATGACTGGATCAACAGTAACCTTAACTGATATATTATTGAAGTGCAGCTCCCAACTGGGGCTGCACTTTTATTCGTTGCTGTAATGTGATATAATTATCAAAATAGGCTCGGCGGCGCTAACGACAGCAGATGATCCTACAAAGTCACGATACGCAACGGACAGTTGCGCGTTTGCCGTAATATTTGCATAGTGTGCAACTGGAAATGATGCTATTATATCAACAATAGAAGTGGTCACGAAAGGACGGTAGCTATGGCATTTTCAAGTAATCTCCAACATCTGAGGAAAGAAGCTAACTTATCTCAGGAAAAGCTTGCAGAGCAGCTGCATATTACCAGACAGGCAGTGTCAAAGTGGGAATCGGGGCAAGCACTTCCGGATGCGGATACTTGTTTAAAATTGTGCGAAGTATTGGGTGTGTCACCTAATTGCTTGCTGCTGGGAGAAGAGCAGGCGCCTCCGTCTAATGAAGTTGTTGAAGAAAATACCAGCAAGAAATCCAGCTATACTATCTTTTCAATCTTTATGATGGTGGTGCTCCTGTGCGGAACGATTTTGCTTGTGATCAATATGTATAACGGCATTTATTTTGAGCCGATTGTCCACGTATTGGCATTCGTTATGATTGTTGGATCCATTCTTGCTTTTGGTTGTGTAACGATCCTTCGTACTCTTAGAAAAAAGGTCAATAGGGATTTATAAATGGTGGGCATCGCTTCGGCGGTGCCCTTGTTTTGTCTTTTGGAGAATATATGCTATAATAGAAAAAAGTTTGTAAGGTTTTTCATCTTTTGAAGTCTTATGAGTGAAGGAGGTGATAGAGTGACGGATTTTGAAAAGCTGTATAATACATATTTTAACGATGTGTACCTGTATATCAGACGGCTATCCGGCGATGAACATATAGCGGAAGAAATAACAAGCGACACCTTCTTCAAAGCAATTAAGTCAATTGACTCCTTCCGTGGTGATTGTGATGTTCGTGTTTGGCTTTGCCAGATCGCAAAGAACAGCTACTACTCATATATCAAAAGAACGAGCAAAATGGTCAGCATTGATGAACACGAATTGTTTGAACTTCCTGACACGGCTCTCAGTGTGGCCGAGGAATATGTGAAACAAGACGAAATTGAGCGTATTCAAAGAATTTTGCACGGCATAAGCGAGCCGTATAAAGAAGTTTTTATGTGGCGTGTGTATGCAGATCTGAGTTTCAAACAAATTGCACAGATATTTGGCAAAACGGATAACTGGGCATGCGTCACCTATCACCGAGCGCGAAAAATGATTCTGGAAAGATTGGAGGAAATGAATGATGAAAACTGAATGCAGCATTGTAAAAGACCTGTTGCCGCTTTATGTTGAAGATATGGTAAGCGAAGAAACTGCACAGTATGTATCGGATCATCTTAATATCTGTGCAGATTGCAAGGAGGAATACGATGCTTTGAAGTCAGACGGTCCGCTAACAAATATCGAAAAGAAGCCCGACGTGAACACCGAGCAGGCAAAATCATTTAAGACCATTATGCGTAGAATGAACAGGCAGTTTAATTCTATGGCATACTCATTGGTAATTCTCTTGATTTTCCTTGGCTTTAGCTGGACCGGTGGCGAGAATCTGATGTATAATAGTTTGATTATGCCTGTGGTCGGTATCTTTGGATACTACGTATTCAAATGGAAAGCAATCTATAAAATCCCTGTGCTGCTGTTTGCGGTTGAACTCTTTATCTATGCATTTAAGCTCTGGGATCTTGATTTCCATTCTGCTATTATTTGGACGTTACTTTATGCGATTTTCGTATTTGTAGGAATTGCGATTGCATTTCTTCTGCACTATGTTTTCGGAAAGGAGAAAAAGCTATGAAGAAAAAGGTTTTGAAAATCATTGCTTTAGTAGTAGCAATAGCCCTTATAGTTGGAGTTTGTATATTTGCCAACTCTCTTGTAGGTAATCCTATTTCAAAATGGGTTGCAACTAACACTGCAGAAAAACATCTGGAAGAAAAGTACGGTGAAAAGGATTTTGAAATCGAACGAGTTACCTTCAACTTCAAGGACGGTTATTATCACGCTTTCATCCAATCTCCAAGCAGTATAGACAGTAACTTCACTATCACGATTGATATGTGGGGCAATTTGAAATTTGATTACTATGAGGATCGTGTGCTCACTGGTTGGAATACCGCCGATAGAATCGGCAGGGACTACAGAGAAAAGGTTGACGCCGTTCTGGATAGCCAGGCATTCCCTTATGTTGAGCATATTGGATATGGTGATATAGAATTCGTACCAAGAGAATATAAGGACGATCCTTCAGTTCCGGAATATGCTATTGTTACCGACGATCTCACGCTTGATGCATTCTACGATATCAATGAACTCGGTGCAAAGGCCGGTAAGCTCACCATCTACCTTGATGATGAAACAGTATCGCATGAACGCTTGGCTGAGTTGATTCTTGATACACGCAAGATATTTGATAATGCAGGAGTGAAATTCTACTGTTTGGATTTTGTTCTTGAATATCCAAAAACAGTAGACAACGGTAAAAAAGAAGGTCGTGTAGAAGTGATGGATTTCCTTTACACGGACATCTATGAAGAAGGAATGGTAGAACGAGTAAAGGCATCCGACGAAGCGGCTAATGCGTACCACAGCGAGCAGGATGCTGAGAAGTTCAAAGAAAAGATAGAAGATCAGAAATAAAACCTATACTCAACAAAGGCGTTGCAGATGCAGCGCCTTTGACTTTTCTGTAAACATAGGTATATATATCTTGACAAAAATGCTCTAATATGTTAGAGTATATATGAACTCTAATGAGTTAGAGAAAGGAGCGTCCATTATGAATACACCGAAAGTTTTTGAAAGTGAATATCGTTTTTGTTTGATTTTGTGGGAGCACGAGCCTGTGAAAAGCAGTGAACTTGTAAATCTTTGTAAGGAGCAGCTTGGTTGGAAACCCACCACCACTTACACCGTTATTAAGCGTTTATCTGAGCGTGGTGTTTTAAAGAATGAAAATACTGTGGTAACTTCTCTTGTTAGCAAGGACGAAGTGCAGGCTGCTGAAATCAATGAGATGGTAGAGAAAACCTTTGAAGGCTCTTTGCCGGCATTTATTGCAGCATTTACAAAACATCAAAAGATTTCGGATGCAGAGATTGATGCGGTACAGCAGATGATAGACCGCTACAGGAAAGGAGAATCAAAATGAGTGGTTTTTTCCTTAGTATTGTTAATATGAGTATATCGGCGAGTTGGATTGTACTTGCGGTATTGCTTTTAAGATTATTGCTTAAAAAAGCCCCCAAATGGATTACGGTGCTTCTTTGGGGTATTGTTGCTATTAGGTTGATTTGCCCATTCTCTATTGAGAGTGTAATGAGCCTTATTCCCAGTGCTGAAACAATTACCAAAGCACCGGATGCCCCAAGACCTCATTTCGAGTCCGGTGTTACCATAATTGATAATCAAGTAAATGATTATTTAGGCGGACATTATTACGAAGGTGTTACAAGGCCTACAGGGCATTTTGTAGATATTACAACTATTTTGGCAATTGTTTGGCTTGTGGGTATTGTTGTGCTTTTGGCTTATACAATTATCAGCTACTTTAGAGTAAAAAATAAGATTGGCACAGCCGTATTGCTCCGTGACAATATCTATCAAAGCGAAAACGTTGTTTCTCCCTTTGTACTCGGTATTATTAAACCGAAAATTTATTTGCCGTTCAATATGAATGAGCAAGATATGGAACACGTTATTGCTCATGAAAATGCTCATATCCATCGTAAAGATCATTGGTGGAAACCATTTGGATTTTTAGTTCTCACCTTACATTGGTTTAATCCTTTGATGTGGCTTGGCTACGTACTCCTTTGTAGAGATATCGAACTTGCCTGCGATGAAAAGGTAGTAAAAGAATTCAATAATGAGCAAAAAGCCGATTACTCTCAGGCGCTTTTGACTTGTAGTGTAAACCGCCGTGTTATTGCGGCTTGTCCTCTTGCTTTTGGAGAGGTGGGTGTAAAAAATAGAGTGAAATCTGTGCTGAATTATAAGAAACCTGCTTTTTGGATTGTTGTAACCGCTATTGTTGCAAGTATTGCAGTTGCAGTTTGCTTCTTGACAAATCCAAAAACATCAATCGATGAAGATTTATCTTTGTTCCTGGATCTGCAAATTGCCGATCACAACTATAGCAAAGGAAACACCGATGATAATTTTATTGCAGTTAACAGTAAAATTTTAGAAGTCGATAAATCTGCCAATAAAACAATCGTTTACTTATGGGCAATGTATCATGAATATAGTTGTGAAAATGGTATTATAAAATTAGAAGCAGCCTCGCACGTTCCAACAGTTATTACTGCCAAGCAGGAAGGAAAACATGGGCATTATGAACTCGTTGAATATTGGGAACCGCATGACGGAGAATTATTTGAAAGTGATATTAAAGGTAAGTTCCCCGTGCATCTGCACTCTAAAGCGCTTAATTCTCAACTGTATGATGATGAGCAAAGAGCGTTTTGTGAAAACGCTGCTAAGGAACATTTTTTATCAAAATCTAATGTAGGTGGCGCTAGTTCTATACTTAATGTTGCATTTGAATCAACATTAACTTACGCGGGTGTACCGCAAGACAGCAATCAGATATTTTACGGTTCATTGAATAGAGAAAAACTGCCTATCAGTAATGTGCGTCATCTTCCGATTCACAGGTTAGACACCTATGAAGATTTAAATAACTTCAAAAACACATTCAGCGGTGACCTTACACTGGATAAGGGATATGATGAGGTCCCATCTTTCAATACTGCAACAGCAAAATATGATAAAGCCTTTTTTGAGAACAACAGTTTAATGGTAATCTATATCGATGCAACAAATAGTACACATCGCTATGCTATGCAGAGCATTGAGCATTCCGGAGTTTTCTGTGTTCACATTGAAGAAACAACAAAGGCTGAATCAGTTGACACCGCTCTTGCCGGTTGGTTTGTTATTGTAACGGCATCAGATGAATTACTCGACGAATGTACTGAATTCGATGCAGATTTTGACAACACCATAGATTTGTATGACGGCTCACAAATTCCGCAATTGACGGTAACCTGTAATGGTGTTTGGACACAAGCTGTTAAGGGGACAACAGAATGGACTTACGATAACGGTGACGGAACAATGAAGACAATAAACGGCGACAGTTCTCATCCGTTAGACAGAATTGATTACCTTTTGCCCCGTGCATTGAAGGTTAACCGTATAGATAATGCTTTAACTCCTGTAACAATGGATTTTGATACAAAGCCAGATAAAATAGAAATAAATTCATGGTTCATTGCTAAAAACGGGAACATAAAACCTTTTGATACTGAGAAAAAAGGCTTTGACATCTTTCTAAATTCCAGCAAGGAAACCTGCGTTTATGAAGTTGTTGCGACTTGGAATAAGTCTGCAAAATACTATGGCACGGTGAGATATTCTTTTTGTGTTGTAGAGAGTGATGAAATAAACGCACAAGCTTCTTCTTCGTATGACGAATGGGGTTTAAAAATGGATATCTTGTTTAAGAGTGCGACCGAATTTGATGCCGTGTTCAACCACGATTCTTCAAAAATGACAGTTAAAGGATCGTTAACCACTGATCCTGAATTTGAAATCAAAGCTATTCACAATGGTAAAGTTATTACTTTTGGCGAGTATATGCGAAATGTTCTCCATTATGACTATGCAGATCCCGAATTTGCTTGGGATACAGTTTTATATACCATTGCACAAAACAAAGAAACGTCCATTGATCAATATCTTTTAGGAACATACGGCAACCTTCCGGTTGGGCAGTATTTGCTATGTAAAAATGTTACATTAACGACTGCGTCAGGAGACCGCAAAACAAAAGTCTATACGGCAGATTTTGCAATAATAGATTAAGATTATAAATTAACATTGCTTTATGCTTAAAGGCATCGCATTGGCGATGCCTTTAGGTGCATTTTGATGTAATCTTGACAAACAGGTCTACATAATGTAGAATATAATAGAGTGAATTTGTTGGAACACATATTGTTTCACATTTACTTTACTTGTTTCAGTCGTAATGAAACAATGCATGTTGCTATGAAACAAAGGAGGTTTCCTTTATGAGAAAATGTTTAAGATGTGAAACGGCTATGGTTGAAGATCTATCCGTTATGGTTACCAATGGTGGTTATGGTGTGGATATTCGTGAAAAAGGGATGTTCAAAGCCTCATTAGGTAAAATCAAATGCGCCGTATGTCCTGAGTGCGGTTATACCGAAACCTACATTGATAATCCTGAAAGTATCAAGAAGTTGGTTGCGAATGATAAGTAAACCAACTTGACAAGGAGAGTGATTAGATGCTGAATATTATCAGTCTTATCATAGGAATAGGCGCTTGGGTTGTAGCTGCTATTGCAATAGCAAAGCCTGCCTTCTCTTATAAAAATACCGTCATAAGTTATGCACTTTGTACATTCTCTCTTGTGGCTCAGTTATTTGAGATAAGTCGCAGAGTGAATCTTGGAGATTATGCAGCTATTGAAGATACCATTAGGGCGGTAATTATTGCATCCATTGTTTTAGTGGTAGTTACAATCATTTTGAACATCGTAGCTTATATTAAAGCAAGGAAGAAGTAACAGAGTTATGGCGAAGCACGAATTTGGAATAATGAAAAGTGATCCGGTTAAAGGTTGCCGTTATGATGAGTATGTGCCGCAGAAATACGACTGTATCTCTGTTGATGATGAATGTGTTGAGCGTGTAGCTGCAGAGCTTATAGCTCTTAAATGTTATGCTCATACACTTGATGCTCCGATAGACGGATTGGCTTATTGTGGGGTTACACTTATACCACCGGAAGCAATCGAACAGTTTATATCACTAATCGAAAACCAAGCCGAAATGACTGATTTGAGAAAATTACTGCGTGAAGCGTTAAAGAAAAATAGGTTTGTGATACACTTTGGGTTGTAAAAGGAGGTTCTTTAATGAAAAGGAAATTTGGGATTGTATTAGCTATAATAGTGCTGCTTATTCTCACTATCCCTATTCCAATAAGTTCGGCAAGAGATGGCGGAACAAAACAGTATGCAGCTTTAACATATAAAATAGTTGATTGGAATCATCTATATGATAATGGAGAGATATACGATGATACCGAGATTTATCTTTTTCCTTTGAATTTTAAGACAGTTGATGAACTTTGGGAAAGAAAGATGGATATGCTGCCGAATGTGGTTTTTGAAAACAACGCACAAACTAACTAATTGCATAGCTTGGGCGGTTGCATATATTTTGGGGAGGAATAGAATTGGATAAGAAAAAATGGAAATATAAAATTACAAGTGGACTGACGGGAGTTATCCTTTCCTTTATTATGCTCGCTATCTTTGGAGGTTTAGCGATTTGGTTTCACGTCAGTCAGAACGATGCAATAATTATTGGCAGGATATTAGTGATCTTCGCAGCAGTTG
>JAZOMR010000072.1:0-51089 GCA_045654105.1 Faecalimonas sp.
TCTGCTCTTCGAATCAGTTGTACGTTTCCATCTTCTTTTAACAGCAGTTCCGCAGATTTCAACTTTCCATTATAATTATATCCCATTGCATATCCGTGTGCGCCGGTATCATGAATTACCAAGGTGTCCCCCATATCAATCTCTGGCAACATACGGTCAATTGCAAATTTATCATTATTTTCACAAAGTGAACCTGTAATGTCATACATGTGATCACAGCTATCACTTTCCTTACCCATAACGGTAATATGATGATATGCTCCATACATAGCTGGGCGCATCAAATCTACTGCACATGCATCACAGCCGATATATTCTTTGTGTGTATGTTTTTCATGAATTGCTTTTGTCACCAAACAGCCGTATGGTCCCATCATGAAACGACCAAGTTCTGTGTAAATTGCCACATCGCCCATTCCTGCTGGCACTAATACTTCTTCGAATACTTTTCTAACACCTTCTCCAATTGCATAGATATCATTTGCTTCTTGGTCCGGACGATACGGAATACCAATTCCACCGGAGAGATTAATAAATTTAATATGTGCGCCTGTTTCTTTTTGCAATTTTACAGCCACTTCAAACAACACTTTTGCAAGCATTGGATAATATTCATTTGTAACAGTGTTACTAGCCAAAAATGCATGAATACCGAATTCCTTTGCACCCTTTGCTTTTAATACCTTAAATGCTTCAAACAGCTGCTCCGTTGTCATACCGTATTTCGCATCACCAGGATTGTCCATGATGTCATTGCTAATCTTAAATAATCCGCCCGGATTATAGCGGCAACTGATTGTCTCTGGAATATGGCCAATTGTTTTTTCCAGGAAATCAATGTGAGTAAAATCATCTAAATTTATAATTGCCCCAAGCTTGTTTGCATATACAAATTCTTCTGCTGGAGTCGCATTAGAAGAAAACATAATCTCCTCACCAACTGCTCCAATTGCTTCGGAAAGCATTAATTCTGTATAAGACGAACAATCACAACCACAACCATATTCTCTTAAAATATTGATTAAGAATGGGTTCGGTGTCGCCTTTACTGCAAAATATTCTTTAAATCCTTTATTCCACGAAAATGCTTCTTTTAAGGCTTTTGCATTTTCACGAATCCCCTTTTCATTGTATAAATGAAATGGTGTCGGATATTCTTTCATAATCTCATCTAATTTTTCTTTCGTAACGAATGGTAATTTATTCATAATGAACTTCTCCTCTTAAAAAGTATATTCAAAACTTTACCACGTTACTTTAAAATTAGCAAGAAAAAAAGGAACAAACCCATCTGAGTTTGTTCCTTAATTGTTGTTGTGTTGTGTCTGTATAATTGTTTGAATACTTTATTATTTTCTTAATCCTAATCTTTCAATCAAAGAACGGTATCTTTCGATATCAGTTTTCTTTAAATAAGCAAGTAAACCACGTCTTTGACCTACCATTTTAAGAAGACCTCTTCTTGAGTGGTGATCCTTTGGATTAGCCTTAAAGTGTTCTGTTAATTCGTTAATTCTTGCTGTTAACACAGCTACTTGAACTTCCGGTGAACCTGTGTCGCCTTCTGTTCTGGCATATTCTGCCATAATTGCTTGTTTCTTTTCTTTAGAAATCATGCTTCATTCCTCCTATTTTCTTAAAATAACACCGAAGATTAAGTAACGGTTGGAGTGTCCAATTACCGAACCTTGGTTTCCACACCATGCTACGATATCACAGTTTGTAAGCATTGTCAAGCAAAAAAATCCGCTACACTAAGCAAAAAAATCCGCTACACTAAGTTTACCTTAGTACAACGGATTTTTTCATTAAGTTGCAAATATTGCTACTTTAATATAATTTATTTAGCTACTTCTGCATACATGAAGTACCAATATCCTCTTGGTGAATGCCAGATACCATTTACGCCTTCATTCTGTAACCAGAAATCATTGTAGTATGCAAGCGGAATACAAGCTGATTTTTCCATCATGATGTCCTCTGCTTTGTGAAGTGCTGCAGAACGTTTGATTGGATCAGTTGTTGTTCTTGATTCATCAATAGCAGCATCAAAGTCAGCATCATTAAATTTACCATCATTGTTTCCGTTTGTAGAATATAATAATTCTAACATGTTAGATGGATCTGTGTAGTCACCTACCCAGCCGTTACGAGATGCATCATAGTCACCATTACGACGCATTGGTGTAAAGCTTGACCATTCAACTACGTCTACTTTCATATCTACGTAAATTTCAGCCCATGCTTCCTGTAAGTATTCAGCAACCGGTTTATGATATCCCGCATCATTAGTAGAATAAGTAAATGTAAGTTTATTGCTTTCTGAGTAACCAGCAGCTTCCATTAACTTCTTAGCCTCTTTCAAGTTTGCCTCATAATCATCGCTGATATATGTTTTACCATTATTCGCGTTACCCATGAAATCTTTTCCGTCTGTATCAACCCAGCCCGGTCCCATAAAGTTATAAGCAGCTGTGTATGTACCCTGCATGATTTCGCTTGCAAGATAATCTCTGTCAATTGCGATATTCAGAGCTTTACGTACATTTTCATCCTTGAACATATCCAAAGAATCATTTAATGAAATGTAGTATGTTCCGATAATCGGATCAACAGTGAAGAAATCTGTGTCTTTCAGAGTTGGAATTTCTTCTGTAGGTACGTCTTTTGCAAGTGCAAGGTCGCCATTCATAAATGCATTATAGGCTGCGTTGGCATCTTCCATCAAAACGAATTTGATTCCGCCAAGCTTGATTGCATCAGCATTCCAGTAGTTTTCGTTCTTACTTACTGTAATGTGTGAATCCGGTACCCATTCTGTTACCTTGAATGGTCCGTTAGAAACATAAGTAGAAGCCTGTGTTGCCCACTTGTCTCCATTTTTTTCAACCGTTGCTTTTTGAACAGGGCTTAATGTAGCAAATGCTACAAGGCTGTCAAAGTATGTACATGGATTATCAAGTTCTACTTTTAAAGTCTTAGCATCTACTGCTGTCACAGCCAAAGCATCTGTGTTACCCTTAACAGCTTCCGAATAACCCTTTACCATACCAAGTACGGTTTCGCCATAAGGTGCAGCTGTGTTAGGATCGCAAACACGTTTCCAGCTATAAACAAAGTCTTCTGCTGTAAGCGCCGTTCCGTCAGACCATTTCAGGCCATCACGAAGTGTGAATGTCCATGTAAGACCATCTGGAGACTGCTCCCATTTTTCAGCACAGCCTTCAGCAATGTGTTCATCTTTATCAACAGTGAGAAGACCTTCAAACAAGTGAAGGATCATGTTACCACCATCAACAGATGAGTTAAGTGCTGGGTCAATCGTTTCCGGGTTTGGCCCAATTTGAACAGACAACAAGTCGCCGCCATTCTCAGCTTTTTCAACCTTCAAAGTTTTTGGTTGGTTCTTGTTGCTTTCCTTGTTCGTATCAGCCTTATTACCACAGCCAACAGCAAGTGCAGCAACCATAGTAGCAGCCAATACAAGTGAGATTACTCTCTTTTTCATAGTGCATTCCTCCTTTTATTAGGGATTTATTTTACAACCTGCTTTCGCAGAATTGATATCAAAATAAGTAGTACTAGTTTAGCTTATCCAAATGATGACAAGCTGCATAATGTCCCGGTTTTACTTCTTTTAATTGCGGTTCTACAAACGCACAGTGTTCATCCGCATACGGACAACGTGTACGAAAACGACATCCTGTCGGCGGATTTAACGGACTCGGAACATCACCTTCAAGAACAATACGCTTATTCGCCCTTGCCACCTTCGGATCAGCAACAGGAATTGCTGAAATCAGGCTTCTAGTATACGGATGCATACTGTGGAAGCAAAGTTCCATGCTGTCTGCGAGTTCTACCAGTTTTCCCAAGTACATAACACCAATTCTGTCAGAAATATGTTTTACCACAGACAAATCATGTGCTATAAAAAGGTACGTCAGTCCCATAGATTCCTGTAAATCCTCAAACATATTTACAACCTGTGCCTGAATGGAAACATCCAGTGCAGATATCGGTTCATCACATACAATAAACTCCGGATTTACTGCTAACGCACGGGCAATTCCAACACGTTGGCGCTGTCCACCGGAAAACTCATGTGGATATCGGTTGGCATGCTCAGAATTAAGTCCCACCTTTTCCAACAAACTGATAATTTGATTATAGCGGTCTTCCTTGTTTTTTGCAAGTCTATGTATATCAATTGCTTCACCGACAATATCTCCCACCGTCATACGAGGGTCCAGACTTGCGTATGGATCCTGAAATACAATCTGCATTTTACGTCGATACGGGAGCATATTGACATTGACTTTCTTGCTGATGCTGCCGTCCTCCTGAGGTAAACCGGAGTCAAAAATCACTTCGTCATCGTAAGTAATACGTCCGGCAGTCGGTTCATATAGACGAAGCAGACTTCGTCCGGTGGTTGTCTTGCCACAGCCCGACTCTCCAACCAAGCCTAAAGTTTCTCCACGCTTTATGGTAAAAGAAACATCATCCACCGCTTTGATATATTTTTTCTTTTTTCCAACACCTCCGGCCGGAAAATACTGCTTCAGGTGTTCTACTTTAATTAATTCATCACTCATTTGCAGCGCCTCCTTCCATCTGTGCTTTTTGGTTCAACCAGCAATGCGTGTAATGCACGCCTTCAAATTCTGTCTTCGGCGGCATCTCGTTTAAGCAAATCTTCATGCAGGACTCGCAACGAGAAGCAAATTTACAGCCCTTCGGCGGATTTAACATATCCACCGGAGTACCCTCGATTGGAATCAGACGTTCATGCACGGTCGCATCCATTCTTGGTATACTGCGAATTAAACCTTTCGTATATTCATGTTTTGGATTGTAGAAGATATCGTCTGTTGTACCATATTCGACAATATTTCCGGCGTACATAACAGCAATTTTCTCACAGATACTTGCCACGATTCCAAGATCATGGGTAATCATAATAATTGCCATGCCAAGTTTATCCTTCAGTTCCATCATCAGTTCTAAAATCTGTGCCTGTATGGTAACATCAAGAGCAGTTGTCGGTTCATCCGCAATTAAAAGCTTCGGTTCGCAAGCCAGAGCAATAGCAATCATAATACGCTGGCGCATACCGCCGGAAAGTTCATGCGGATACTGCTTAAGTCGTTTTTCCGGCTCATTGATACCGACTAATTCTAAAAGCTCTTTTGCTCTTGCCTTCGCTTCTTTTTTAGATTTGTCAGTATGCAAACGAATCACTTCTTCAATCTGATTTCCTATGGTATACACCGGATTTAAACTTGTCATTGGATCCTGAAAGATAATGGACACTTCATTTCCACGAATCTTTCTCATATCTTTCTCTTTCATATCATTAATATGATGTCCGTTAAAATTCAAAGAACCACCAATTAATTTCCCCGGATAAGCAGTAAGTCCCATTAGGCTGTAGGCTGTGACTGATTTACCGGAGCCGCTTTCTCCTACAATTCCAAGGACTTCTCCTTCTTCCAGATGAATGGACACGCCATTCAATGCTTTTACCTCTCCTGCCGGAGTAAAGAAAGAGAGACGTTCATCTTGTATATCAACTAAATATTCACTCATAATACGTATCCTTTCTTTAATTTTTGAGTTTCGGGTCAAAGGCATCTCGCAGGCCATCACCGAAAAGGTTAAAACTTAAAATAATCAAACTAATCAAAATTGCCGGTATAAACAGCAAATGCGGATTAGTATAAATTCCATTAATAGCATCACCGGCAAGCGAGCCGAGCGACGGCAACGGCACCGCCACACCAAGTCCTAAAAACGAAAGGAAACTTTCCGTAAAAATGGAGGAAGGGATTTGCAGTGTTGTCATAACAATCAAAGTACCGATACAGTTGGTAAGCAAATGCTTTTTAATGATACGACCACTTCCCGCACCAAGTGCTCTCGCTGCCGTAACATATTCACTTTGTTTCAAGGTCAAAATCTGTCCACGTACCATACGAGCCATACCTACCCAATACAGTAAGGCAAATACAATAAAGATACTAATCATATTCGGTCCAACCGTATTCATCCATGCGAAAATCGGCTTATTCGACAAATTAATCAAAGGCTCCTTAATGGATACACTTAACAAAATAATTAAGAGCACATCCGGAACAGTGTAAATGATATCCACAATTCGCATGATAATAATATCGACCCAGCCTCCAAAGAACGCCGCTACAGAACCAATCAAAGAACCAATAATTAAAATGATTGCCGCTGCAACCAAGCCTACGATAAGAGA
The DNA here is from genome assembly GCA_045654105.1 of Faecalimonas sp. Classification (GTDB taxonomy): domain Bacteria; phylum Bacillota; class Clostridia; order Lachnospirales; family Lachnospiraceae; genus Faecalimonas. Next base: position 6,269 of record JAZOMR010000072.1, read on the forward strand.
AATACGGCTTCCCATCATCACACGGATAGCATAATCCCTACCCATCTTATCGGTTCCGAGAATATGCGGGAAAATCTTCTCCCCATCTTCAATTCTCTCTAATTCACCTTGCGAATACTCGAAAGGCTTTAAATTTCTTGCGCCTTTAATCTGTGTTCTATAATCATACGGATAAAAACTCGGTACGATAAAAGAACAAAACATAACAAATATAATCACAATCAGACTAATCATTGCGATCTTATTCTTTAAAAGACGCCTCAATCCGTCTTTCCAGAAGTTTACGCTTTCGCGCATGATAACTAAGCTATGTTTTTCTTCATCACTGGCTGGGAGAAAATCTTCATGAGACCAGTTCTTCTGAAAACTTAGTGGCTGTTTATGTAAATTCTGCATTTGTATCTTCTCCTTCCTATTTCAGCTTAATACGCGGGTCAATTATGGTGTATAAAATATCTACCAAAAGATTGATAATAACCATCAAGGTTGCAAGGAAAATTGTAGTTCCCATGATAATTGTATAATCTCTCGCGGTGATAGAGCCGATAAACTCTCCACCCAGTCCCGGTATCGTAAAAATCTTTTCAACAATAAAGCTTCCGCTTATGGTATATGCCATCATTGGTCCTACATAAGTAACAACCGGCAAAATAGCGTTGCGAAGTGCATGCTTAAACAAGGACACAAATTGTGACAGTCCTTTTGCTTTTGCAGTACGCATATAGTCCTGTCCTAATACGTCCAGCATAGAGGAACGCATCAGACGGGTAATGTATGCTGTTGGATAAAATGACAGTGCCATAACCGGCATCACATAATGAAGCGGGGTATTCAAGCCAAAAGTCGGGAACCATCCAAGCTCCATACCAAACACATACATCAGTATCGTACAGACTACAAAACTCGGCACTGCTATCCCGCAGGTAGCAATGACTATAATCAGCTTATCCAGCCATTTTCCTCTGTTAAAGGCTGAGACACATCCAAGTGGAACACCAATCAACAAGGATACCAATACAGCCAGACCGCCAAGCTTGGCAGATATCGGAAACTTCGATGTTATAATTTCAGCAACGGTACGTCCGCGTTGCTTTAAACTATCACCAAAATCACCATGAAGGGCATCCTTCATATATGTAAAATATTGTTCTATTAACGGCTTATCAAGACCATACTTTGCTTCCAAAGCAGCCGTTGCTTCCGGAGAAATAGCTTTCTCTGACAGGAACGGACCACCCGGAACCAAATTCATAACAAAAAAAGTCAAAGTGGCAACAATCCATATAGTCAGAAGCGCCATGCCTGTTCTTTTTATAATGTACTTTAACATAGTTTACTCCTTCTCAATTCTCATTTTATTAATAACCATTCAGTGACAATCATAATAGCCTTTTATAAATGTAAAGTCAAGTTTTTTCGCTTTATCACAGTAAATAACTAAATTTTTGTATAATCATAGCCAAGTAATTCATTAGCCAGAGCATTCTGCCCACTTGCAAGTAACTCCTTAATATAAGTACTGCTTATCTCACGTTCACCAAAACGTTTTTTCGGAATGACTTCGACCGTAAATTCATATTCCCTGCCAAAATCCTGCAACATCCGATAATCCCCGCGTTTTTCGTGTCCAAATCGAAAATCAGTTCCAATCACAACATATTTCACATGAAATTTATCTACCAATATGTTTCGTATAAAATCTTCTGCCTCTATCCCGGAAATTGTATCATCAAACGGACAATCAATAAAATAATCCACCTTTTTCTCTAAACGAGAGGCTTTTTCCTCATTGGTTAAAAGCAGCTGATAAGGCTGATTAGTTTTTTCCAGCATCGGAGTCATATCAAAAGCAAACACAATTCCGACCACGCCGTCATATTTCTGATGCTCGATAATACGCGATACTAAAAGTTGATGTCCGAGATGAAGACCGTCAAATTTACCAAGTGTGATTGCAGAAGGACGCTGGTCTTGATATGCCTGTATTCCTTTTATATATTTCATGACACTTCCTCTTATGCCTTCTCATTTTTATCGAAAAACATTTTTTCAATTTTAAATAAATATTTATCTTTTATGAATTTATAAATTGCAATAAAATTACCTTCACCATCATATACACGAACCATTTTCCCATCGGTAAGTTCTACATATTGATTCAAATGCTTTGGGAAAAACACATTTCCATTATACACAAAGGACATAAATTCCTCTTTTAAGGTAACTGCTTCATACTCTGAAAACATCTCATCAATTGGGATTAGAATTTCCCCTAAGCGTTCTTCCTGTTTCAATAGGGAAACTTGTTCTAAAGTCAACGCATCTTTCATATCAAAACGGCTTACTTTTGTGCGAACTAATTCTTCCATACAAGCTCCACACTCCAATTGTTCCCCAATATCATGACATAGCGTTCTAATATAGGTACCCTTAGAGCATGTAACTTCCATCCGCACTCTTGGAAGACAAATTTCTTTAATTTGAATATCAAGAATCTTCACAGGCCTTGCTTTTCTCTCAACCTCGACGCCCTCTCTTGCAAGTTCATAGAGTTTCTTTCCATTCACCTTCAACGCAGAATACATAGGCGGAACCTGCATATAGTCACCAAGAAAAGAATAAATCGCATTTGTGACCGTTGCTTCATCCAAACCACTGATATCTCCCTCTTTTAGAACGATTCCGGAAACATCCTGAGTGTCCGTAACCCTTCCAAGGAGCATGACTGTTTCATAGGTTTTGTTTTTGTCTGTCAGCATATCACAAAGCTTTGTTGCTTTCCCAAGACACACCGGAAGTACACCGACTGCATCCGGGTCCAACGTCCCTGTATGTCCAATCTTTTTCTGTCCTACAATCCCTCTGAGTTTTGCAACAACATCATGGGAAGTGTATCCCTTTTCCTTATAAATATTGAGCACGCCATGTATCATAATTGTTTTCCTATCTGCTCTATCAAAGCATCAATAATATCCTGTACTTTACCTTTCATGGTTAAGCCGGCTGCTTTTACATGACCACCGCCCCCAAAGGCTTGTGCCACTTTGCTTACATCAACATCACCAGATGCACGAAGACTGACCTTGTATTCGTCCAATCCTATTTCATAGAAAAAGATTGCAACCTCAACTCCTTGTGTGACACGAAGCTGACTAACAATGCCTTCCAAGTCCTTTTGTTTCACTTGGAATTCATCCATGATGTCTTTCGTCACATAAGAAACAATACATTGATTATTTAATGTAAGTCTGCTGTTTAAGAGCGCATGTCCAAGCACACGATTCTGTGCATATGTTTTTTCATAATAAGTCTTATCAATAATTTCATTAGCGCGAATGTTCTTTCGCATGAGATATGCAGCCGCTTCCATTGTTTCCGGCGATGTGGAAGAATATTGAAACACCCCTGTGTCGTGAACAATGCCAAGATATAAGCACTCTGCAATATCAGTATCTATTTCTTCCTTTCGAATCAATTGAAAAACTAATTCTGCCGTAGAACTAGCTTCAGCTACAATATAATTCTCCTGTGCAAATCCTATGTTGCTAATGTGATGGTCCACACATACGGTGTAGTTTGCTGTATCATAAAGATGTTCTGAAAATCCCAAACGACTTTTATCCGCACAATCTAATGCAATAAACAAATCATAAATCGCATCTTCAGCCACTTCATGTTTAATATCTTTTACAACATCAAACATAACAAAGCTATCCGGTATTTCTTCCAAATACACATCTACCTTTATGTATGGGTAGCATTTTTTAATATATTGATAAAGTCCCATACAGGAACCCACACAGTCGCCATCCGGTCTGACATGACCGCCGATAGCAACTGTATTTACCTGTGATAATACATGATTTAACATATTATTCTTCCTCGTTTTTGATATCCTTTGTAATATCATCAATTTTCTTTGACATTGCAACTCCATATGCGATGGACTGGTCCATCACAAATTTAATTTCCGGAGTATTGCGCATATTTAGTTTCCTTGCCAATTCGCGACGGATAAATCCTTCTGCACTTTGCAAACCTTTTACGGTGTCTGCCTGTGCTTTCTCATCGCCAAATACACTGATATATGCTTTGCATGTCTTTAAATCCGGTGCAACTTCTACTGCTACAACTGAAGTCATAGGCGCAACCCGTGGGTCTTTAATTCCCCCACGGATGATGTTGCTTAATTCTCTTTGCACCTCTACATTGACTCTTGTATTTTTAATACTATTCTTTCTCAAAATAACGCCTCCTTCAAGACTCGTTCCACGAGTCTTGCGCGCGAAATCTGGTCAGCTTCAGCTGACATATTTCTCTACAGATTTCTGCGCATCCTCGCGGAGCGTATGACAAATGGAATTTTTCCATTTGTCATTATCTTGGAATTTCCACCATCTTATAAGCTTCTACCTGGTCGCCTTCTTTAATGTCGTTGAATCTTTCGAAAACAAATCCACATTCATATCCGGCTTTTACTTCCTTCACGTCATCTTTAAAACGTTTCAAAGAAGCAAGTGCACCATCAAAGATTACAATGCCATCACGAATAATACGTGCGGAGCATCCACGTTCAAACATACCATCTAATACGTATGAACCTGCAATTGTTCCGACACCAGAAGCCTTAAATGTTTGACGCACTTCTGCATGGCCAAGTACTTGTTCTTCAAATACAGGGTCAAGCATACCCTTCATAGCTGCTTGAACATCTTCAATAGCGTTGTAAATTACGCGATACAATCTCACGTCTACGCCTTCGCGATCTGCGATATCCTTTGCAGTTGCATCTGGGCGAACGTTAAATCCAATGATAATTGCATTTGATGTTGAAGCCAAAGTAACATCTGATTCGTTAATTGCACCTACACCACCATGAATTACTTTTACAGCAACTTCTTCATTTGATAGTTTTACAAGACTTTGTTTTACAGCCTCTACAGAACCTTGTACGTCAGCCTTAACAATGATATTCAATTCCTTCACATTTCCTGCCTGAATCTGGCTAAACAGATCATCCAATGACATCTTAGATTTAGTATCATCAATTAATTTTGCTTTATTCTGTGCAATAAATGTTTCTGCAAAACTTCTTGCATCTTTTTCATTACCGCATCCAACAAATACTTCACCTGCATTTGGAACATCGTTAAGTCCAAGAATTTCAACCGGTGTTGATGGACCAGCTTCTTTTACACGTCTTCCCTTGTCGTCAATCATAGCTCTTACTTTACCGTAAGCTGCTCCGGCTGCGATAGGGTCACCAACGCGAAGTGTACCTTTTTGTACAAGAACAGTTGCAACTGGACCTTTTCCTTTGTCAAGCTCAGCTTCGATAACAAGACCTCTTGCACGACGGTTTGGATTTGCTTTCAATTCGCCAACTTCTGCTGTCAAAAGAAGCATTTCCATTAATTCTTCAATACCTTCTCCTGTTTTAGCTGATACAGGTACAAAAATAGTACTTCCACCCCAGTCCTCTGCAATAAGTTCATACTCTGTGAGTTCTTGTTTTACTCTGTCAATATTTGCTGCCGGTTTATCAATCTTATTCACAGCAACTACAATATCAATTCCTGCCGCTTTTGCATGGCTGATTGCCTCTACAGTCTGTGGCATAACACCATCATCTGCAGCAACAACAAGGATTGCAATATCAGTTGAGTTTGCACCACGCATACGCATAGCTGTAAAGGCTTCATGTCCCGGTGTATCAAGGAAAGTAATCTTTTCACCATTTACAGTTGCAACATAAGCACCGATGTGTTGTGTAATACCACCTGCTTCACCTGTTGTTACACTTGTATTACGAATTGCATCAAGAAGAGAAGTTTTACCATGGTCAACGTGTCCCATAACACAGACTACTGGCGGACGTTTCTTCATCTTGCTTTCGTCCTCTTCTTCCTCCTTCAAAAGTTCTTCAATAACATCAACAACTACTTCTTTTTCACAAAGCACTTCGAATTCCATTGCGATTTCTTCCGCTGTCTCAAAATCAATTTCCTGATTCAAAGTAACAATCTTGCCTTGCATAAATAACTTCTTAACGATAACAGATGGTTGAATCTTCATATGATCTGCCAATTCCTTAATAGTCAACATTTCCGGAATGGTAATCATCTTAATTTTTTCTTCTTCCTTCTGTACAGGTTTTGCTTGAGGTTTTTGTTGAAGTGGAACATTTTTCTGATTCTTTCTGTTCTTTGGACCTCTTACATTTTCATCCTGGTCTTCATTGCGATAATCTTTTTCTTTATCTTTCTTCTTGTAATTGTCTTTTTGCTTTTTGCTCTGTGGCTTTTGTTCTGAAACGATTGGATCTGGAATTGACAATCTTTCACCTCTGCGATCATCCCTTCTGTCATTTCTTCTGTCGTTTCTTCTGTCATCACGTCTGTCATCACGACCTTCTCTACGATCGTCACGTCTATCATCACGTCTGTCATCGCGTCTGTCATCGCGACGTTCACCACGTCTATCGTCTCTTCTATCATCGCGTCTGTCATCACGACGTTCACCGCGTCTGTCATCGCGTCTGTCATCACGTCTGTCATCACGGCGTTCTTCAAAGCGCTGTGGCTTTTGCGCTGGTGCTACCGGCTTATCAGCAACCACTTCCGGTTTTGCTACCGGTGTAACTGGTTTTTCAACGATAGTCTCTTGCTTAACTATTGGTTTTTCTACAACTACTTCTGGTTTTTCTACCACCGGTTCTGCTTTCGCAACCGGTGAAACCGGTGCAGCCGGAGCAACTGGTTTTTGAACTGGTTGTCTGTTTGGATTCGGTCTGGCTGGTTGACCATATGAGAATCCTTGTCTCAAACCATCTTGGCTATCATCTGTACGTCTTCTTTGGTCATTACGTCTTGGGTCAGAATATCTCTGGTCCGGACGACCTTGTCCCGGACGTCCACCATTTGGACGACCTTGCCCTGGACGACCTTGATTTTGACGACTGTTTTGTGGTCTAAAAACCTGAACAATGTTTTTCTTTTTCGGTGGTTCTGCAGGTGCTGCACTTTCTGTTGGTGCTTCTGCAGGTTTTTCTGCCGGTTTTTCAACCACCTTTTCTACTGGTTTTTCCACTGGTTTATTTGCAAATTTTGCTTTTACCATTTCCACATGCTCTTCTTCAAGAGAACTCGCGTGACTTGCTACAGCCACATCCTGACTTCTCAAAAATTCGATGACTTCTTTACTTGTTTTATCTAGTGATTTTGCTAATTCATGTACTCTCATTTTTGTCATATATTCACTACCTCCTCTATGCATCTAAATGTTTGATAATTCCTTTTGCAAATCCTAGGTCAGTTACCGCTAAGCTTGCTCGGAATTCTTTTCCCATTGCATGCCCCAAGGTATCTTTATCTCCATAAAAATAGATTGGCACTTCATAAAATTCACACATGTTTTTAAACTTCTGTTTTGTATTATCTGACGCATCATCTGCCACAATAACAAGTTCAGCTTTTCCAGATTTGACTTCTTTTTCTGTACAAAACTCTCCACTTGCTGTTTTGCCAGCCTTTGTCGCCAGACTAATCAAAGATAATGCTTTATTTAATTTCAAGTGTAGCAAGCTCCTTTTCCAATTTTTCATAAACTTCTTTTGGAATAGCCTGTTTAAAAGAACGTTCTAATCCTCTGTTTTTCACAGCTTTCGCAAAGCATTCCTGAGATGGACAAACATAAGCGCCACGACCATTTTTCTTTCCAGTCGTATCAATTATGAAATCACCATCTTCCGTTTTTAAAACACGCATCATTTCCTTTTTATTTTTCATTTCCTCACATCCCACGCACTTGCGCAAAGGGATTTTTTTATTCATACTCACTACGGTCACTCCCTGACTACATTTCTTCGTAATATGCGTCTTCCTCATAGCTTTCAGCTAATTCCATCCAGTTAGCAGGAAGTTCTCCTGATTCAATGGCTTGTGTTTCGCTCTTGATATCAATCTTATATCCTGTCAAACGAGCTGCCAATCTTGCATTTTGACCCTCTTTACCAATTGCCAATGACAGTTGATAATCCGGTACAATTACGCTTGCAGTCTTTTCATCCGGATCAGCTGCTACAGAAATTACTTTTGCAGGACTAAGTGCATTCTCAATCAAGTAAGCAGGATTTTCATCCCAGTTAATGATATCGATTTTTTCACCGCGCAATTCGCTAACAATTGCATTTACTCTTGCACCGTTCATACCAACGCAAGCACCTACTGGATCTACATCCGGGTCGTTTGACCATACAGCGATTTTTGTACGTGATCCTGCTTCTCTAGATACGCTCTTAATTTCAACAATACCATCTTTAACTTCTGTTACTTCAGATTCAAATAAACGTTTTACAAGCTCAGGATGTGTACGAGACACTAAAATCTTAGGTCCCTTTGTTGTGTTCTTAACTTCAACCACATAAAGTTTAATACGTTCTGTTGGTTTGAACACTTCGCCTTTTACTTGTTCATTTTCTGTGAGAAGTGCATCTGCTTTTCCTAAATTGATGCTGATATTTTTGCCAACATAACGTTGTACAATACCTGTAACGATATCTTTTTCTTTTTCAAAATATTGATCATAAACTACTTTTCTTTCTTCTTCGCGGATTTTTTGAAGAATCAAGTTCTTTGCATTCTGTGTTGCAATACGGCCAAATGATTTTGATTCAATTGGAATTTGAACAATGTCACCAAGTTCAAATTTGGAATCTCTCATTTTTGCATCCACAAGACTGATTTCCATAACATCGTCTTCTACTTCTTCAACAACAGTCTTTTCTGCATATAAAGAGTATTCACATGTCTCACGGTTCATGATAACTTTGATGTTATCTGCTTTACCAAAATGGTTCTTGCATGCATTGATTAATGAATTTTCAATTGCATCCAACAGTGTTTCTTTGCTGATTTCTTTTTCTTTTTCAAGAATGGTCAACGCTTCTAATAATTCTGTGTTCATTTTTTTGATTTCCTCCTAAATTAAAAATTTAATGCTAAACGAATCAATGCAATATCTGCTCTGTTAAATACTTGCTTTGTTTCGTCTTCGTATTCAATCGTTACTGTATCTTTATCGTATTCCACCAGAATACCGATAAATTCTTTTTGTCTGTCGATTGCGCGGTATGTGCGAATCTCTACTTCTTCGCCAATACTTCTTGCGAAATCTTTTTCCTTTTTCAAAGGTCTTCCAAGTCCCGGAGAACTCACTTCGAAAATGTAAGTGTCCTCAATATAATCTTTTTCATCTAAGATATCTGAAAAAGTTCTGCTTACCAGTTCGCAATCATTCACTGTGATTCCGCCCGGCTTATCAATATAGGCTCTTAGATACCAAGTTCCTGCTTCCTTTACATACTCTACATCCACTAATTCAAATCCGTGACTTTCCACGATTGGAAGTAAGAGCTGTTCTGTTTGTTGTTCATATGCTTCTCTCTTTGACATGAAAGCCTCCTTTTTTCAAACTCCTAACACAAACAAAAGTGAACCTTGCGGTTCACTTTTTGGTCGAGTCGATATGTTACTTTGTTAGTATAACACTCTTGATATGGAAAATCAAGGTTTTTTTCAAACTTTCGCTTTCGGTTCTGCTACATAATTTTCATCTTCCACTGGTTTCCAAGCTTCACCAAACTCCACATCCTTAAATAGTGCTGCTAAACCAGTAATTTGCTTCAGACGAAGAATCTCATCCCTATCCATACCAAGATGTTTGGAAATCCACGCATCTGACCGTCCCAGTTCATGCAACTCTTTGACAATATTGCTCATAAGGTCTACATCATGTGAACCTCTAGCGCGGTTATGTCGGATTGTGCTTGCCATACGGTTATCCAAACTTTTATCAATAACAGAGACTGGTATTTTCCCACCTTCTCGATTATAAATGTCTGGGTAATCCTTCATGACACGGTATCGATGAAATCCATCAACGATAATGTAAGTGTCTTTCTCTTCATCGTAATAGCAAACAATCGGCATGGTATAGCCATCTTGTTTGATGCTATCGTATAACAATTTCATTTCCGGTGGCGCAACCGCATTCGGATTATATGTATTCGGTTCTATTTTTTCAATTGGTACTGCAATTACGTTATATACTGGGCTTTTTGATGCCATTATTCTTCACCAACCTTACTGTATTTTTGCTTCAACATATTCACATTTTTCATTTGCTCTCTTGTTAGATTAAATCCCATCGAACGACAAGTATGGTCGTTTCTCAATATGCAATAGCACATTCTCTTCCAACTCGGTATATCTCTTGTTGATTTGATATCATCCGTATGGTCTGGAATCTTTCCCACAAATACTATCCTGGAATTCTTCATAACGGTATAGTTAGAAATGCCATTCCTTCGAATGTTATAACCATGGTCCAGGAGCTCCTGAATCACATGTTCCTCCAAGCCACCTCCGGTATTGTGCCAGAAATCTATGGAAGTTTTAAACTTCTTAATATAGTTGTTTCTTAATCTGACCGGAAGTGTGTCTAACAAAAACTTAGTATAAGACTCCCATGTATGTCCTTCCGGCAATCTTAATTTTCGATACCCCAGGGCCTTCGTTCTACCATATATACATGCAAAATTTGCCCCTTGCACACGCCCGATTAACTTAGCCCAAATTTCCGGATCAATTACCCGATATAAATTGAGACTATCTTTTGCATAATCGTTAAATGGAGATGCAACACGCATCTGGTCAACTGTAAGACCTGCCTTGTGATACAAATCATAAAGCTTATTATAAGCATACCCAAACTTGTAATTCGCATGCCAAACATCATTGTTTGTCCAGTCATACATCGGCGAAGCCGCCCAAACATCCTTGAACTGTGGACTAATCCAACACACGTCATTATATCCGTATTTCTTGTTGAAAAACGCACTGTATCGTTGCAATGATTCAGTTGCACGCACACCAAGTAAGCAAACTGTCTTTTTGTTCTCATGAGCCTTCCGATACCAACGTCCAAATTGCTTTGCTAAGTCCTCTTGATGCATGCGATATCGGTATGTGGTCATCGGATTGTTTTTCAAATTTATGACATATGGATGCTGCGGCATAGGACGTACCCACGCTTCCTCCTTTGTATCATCCCATGGATACCAGTACATCTGATAACTGCTAAGGGCCGTTCTCGTTGCCATCGGAAGACACACCCAATAGGCTTCAACATCATCCTTAATTCGTTCAAATGTACGTTCTACATATTCTGTTGTAACCGAATATTGGGCTTCAAAATCCTGATGAAAAACACCAATCTTTTTATTCGGATAATATTTCTTCTGGAAATCCAGTGTCATGTTTAGTAATAATCCACTATCCTTTCCACCGGAAAATGAAACAAAAATATTATCAAATTCTTCAAATATATATTTCAATCGTTCTTGTAGTGCCTCATACACATTTTGTCCTGTGTATTCTTTTCTCTTATGCATGATTGATTTCCTCTTTTGTAATAGTAATTAAACTTTATTCGTACGCAATATATTTCGGGCTTTCATCTGGAGAACCAACTTGTATCACCAGCAAATCATCTACATAAAACACATACAATTCCTCATATTTTCCATCTAATACATAAAAAATACCATTTTCGTAATCGTTGCCAAGATATCTAGTGTTTCCTACAATTGCTTCTTTCCCTTCAATAAGTTTTGCAATATCCAGATTATTTATATTCTCTTCAATTTCTGCACGTTCAAGAAAATCTTTTATATAATCTTCTTCTAAAACAAACTGCGTATCACAGTAATTTCCTTCCTCATATTCCATAGATATCACATGGAAAAACAGAAATTTAAGAAATCTATAATCCTTTATGGAAATGTCCCTGTTAGCATAATATGCATAGCTTTCGTTATAAGAAATTTCGGATTCAAATTCTGTTATATCATCTGAATACCGAAAAGCAATTAACTTATCCTCTGTCTGAATCTCTATGGTTGGATAGATAAGCAAGAAGAGGCCTACAATAACTATTGTTATAATAATTGGTATCAAAATTTTCTTTTTCATCTAATCGTTCACTTCCTCCATGAAATACAAGCGTGACTCTAAATCCTGAACATATCTTGTATTGTAACATTTAACAAAAGTTCCTTACACGATTCCCATTGCAATCACTCACGAAGCCTTCTTACACTTTTTCGGCACATATGTTTCTAAAGATATCTTTTTACCTATTTTCTCCGGCAATTTAAGGTTTGTTAAATCAACCCCTTTTGCCACATGCCTGACATTCTTATACAACTCTTCCCCATCTTCTTTTGAAAAGATTGCCAGTACTTGCGACGGCATATCAGTCAACACCTTAATATCTTCTAAAAGAGACGAGGACGGAACATAGTATCCTTGCTTATCATGGCGCCTCAACCCCAAGCAAAAATTCACATTACCTATTATCTTATCGGCTATGAGATATGGTCTCATGCCATTATAGTTTCCTGCTATCTTTGTCACTTTTTGAATCTGCATGATTACCGGTAACGCAGCCAACTTCAGATTAGTAGTACCATCCTTCTTAAACTGTATTTCACTCTTCTTAAGACCATTCCGCAGACACTTGTTAAAAAATAATCCGGCAACATGTTCTCGTATCTTTCCCTCTTCATTCAGAAGTTCTATTCCTGTTAAATGTTGATAGTTTTCTTCTCCGAAGTATATTTCTAATTCCTTCATTATATTGTCAAGTCTATCCCGATAAATAACCAGATAACTTTTGCCAAGCAAATTCTTCTCATATTGCTTTGCACAACGCATTACAATGCTTCTTGCTTCATCTAACGTATATGTATGCATAATATATTCCTCGCAATCATGTTCTCTGAAAAACAAAGGAGAGGAAAGTCACACCAATGTATGACACGCCCTCTCCCTTTGGCTAATTTTAGTGTTGTCTGCCAACATCCACTTGCGTGGTCTTAATATCGGTTTTTAGTGTTGTCCGCCAACATCCATTCACATGGTCGTAATCTCAGATTAAAGTGTTAGCCCACTTAGAGAAGCACGCTTCTCTACTACAGATATCTTATCTGTAGTATTAGTATACACCAAATGTATCAAAAATGAAATTAGTAATTTTTCACAAAATTACAATTGTATTTTTGTCATCGTAGAGACAGTTTCCTGTCTGTCGAATGCCTTCACAATATCCTTATCATGTATTTCCAATTTGCCATCTTTAATCATCTTTTCTATCCGCAGATGTATAAGACTGTCGCTTATACCAAGTCGATATTTTCCTAAAATTTTGCCAATTAATCTTCAATCTATCCGTTCCTGCCAGCATCCTTTTTCGCGCCATATATCCGTTAATCTGGTCTTCCCAAACAAGAACTATTACTATAATTAGAATAGCAAGCCACGTAATGATACGCCGCAAGTCCAGATTCAGACCATCCCAACCAAGAAAAACACTCAATATAACAATAATCCATCCGAATATATGGGAACGCCGACTTCTTTTTTTACGAAGTGTTTTTCTTAACACTTTTGCCATATTTGTCATTGCCTTTTGATTATAAATAGTTTCAAATACAAATTCCACGATCCGCTTCTCCCCTCTATTCTGTCAAATATGACGTAATAGCATAAACAATCTGACCATTATACTCTAGTTTCGACCAGCCATTTGAGTGAACACCGATTCTTCTCACATATTCTCCATGTTTCAATGTATAAACAATCTCGGAGCCTTCTGTTGTCGGCTTCGTTCGAAGATTCGTCTCCTCCTTTGCGGTAACTTGTTCGTCCACTGCTGTGAATCCTTCATCATTTGTCGATGGTGTCGGGTCTTTTGGAGCCACCACTTCATTACTGAGATAGCTTGTCACCGCATAAACGGCCTGTCCATTATAGATAAGTCTTGACCAACCTTTGTCACTGACTGCTGTACGTTCTATAAATTCACCACTGTTTAAGGTTCCGACTTTTTCACTGTCTGTGGTTGGTAACGCACGAAGATTTACAAATTCTTTCGCTGTCACTTTATCGTACTTTGGAGTAAAAGTGTGTCCTGCTATAATGTCTTTCTCTTTTACCGGCTCCTTCTCCTGTTCTTTCTCTGGTTCTTTTTTCGTTAAATCAGTTGTTAAATAACTGCTGATTGCATAAACTGTCTTCCCATTATAGTTCAGCTTTGACCAACCATTTTTGCCAACACCGATTCTGGTAACTACTTCCCCATTCTTGAGTGCTACCACGATATTACTCTTGGTAGTTGCGGCATCTCTCAAGTTGGTCACATCCTTTGCAGTTACCTGCTCATTCACAGTTGTATATATTTTTTCCTCATCAGTCAGAGGAGCTTTCGCAGTTTCCGGTGCTGCAGATGCATCTTTTGCCCGCGCCTCTTCTTTTGTGAAATAACATACTACCATATCCACATTTCCGGATATTCCACTGACACTGCCTTTGTTGGTATATTGCCATGCGTGGTAACGATTCGCATAATCTGGTTTTTCCTTGTCTGGATAGGCAACCGATGAATAATGTGCCACCCATACTTTATACTTTTTCTCTATACGAGAAATATCCCAACAGCTTGCATCTTCAATCTCATTTATTGCACCATAGAACATGACATCATATCCCGCATCAGAAGCCGTTTTCAAAAACATCATGGCATGATTTGTGCGTTCTTCTGCTGTTAAACCATACATTCTACTAGTAGATGTCTTATAGCCTTCGCAATCATATACCACTGGATAAGAAATTTTATATCCCTCAATGGCCTTCAACGTCCATTCTGCTTCTTCCTTTGCTTCCGTTTCACTTAATGCAGTTGAAAAGAAATACACGCCAACCAATACACCTGCTTTTTGAGCCTGCTGGATATTATAGTCCGCATTATCATCCTTATAAATCTTGCCATTTTCTCCGCGATATCCAATTCGGATAAAAGCAAATTCAACACCACTATTCTTTACCTTCTGCCAGTCAATTTTCCCCTGCCATTTAGATACATCGATTCCGTTGCTTCTTCCATTTTCTACTGTTAATTCTTCCACCTCAACAATAGTACCCTCTTCTTCCTCTGTCTCTACATTTTCAGGGTCTATAGAAGCGTCTCCTATCAAGTTTGTATCATAAACTGTATTATCCACTTTGCCACCTTGTGAAGGTGTTTTATCTTTACCTAATAGTATCGCCAAAACAATTGCAACAGTAGTCAAAATAACAGCTACAGCAATTGCTATTATAATCAACGTCTTTTTATTATTTCTTCTTCTGAAAAATCTTGATTTCTGATATAACTCCATGCTATCACCTCTTGCACTAATTTTAACATAGTAGAGCAGAAAGAACAAATATAATTATAAAACACCACAATTCACTTCCTTAGTGAATCGTGGTGTTCTACCTTCTATGACATATATTCCATTAATTCTTCAAGCCATTTTGGTCTTGAACTACCAATCTGTAAAATCTCACCATTTTTATATTCTGCAACAGCAACAAATCCATTCTCATTATCATAAAAAGTCGCTTCGTCGCAATATTGCAATACAGCAACCAAATCTTCAAAACGTTTATTAAATCTACGTTTAACATCAGCATCTGGTATATCATGTCCACCTTTTTTTACACGATTTTCAATACGTGCGAGACTTTCTTCAACTGTATTTAGTCCCACATAGTAAAGACGTATATAATAGCCTCTTTCGATTGCCTTTTTTATAGTTGCAAGAATTCTATGACCAGATAAAGTAGTTTCAACAATTTTTCCATGCTCCATTTTCACTCTACTAAGTATTCCTATAAGGCTGGTTTTTCCCACTCCATTAACTCCTGCAACAATTGTATATGTTTTCATTACACATCTCCTTGCATTCACGTCCTTCATTCCATTTCAATAACTTCCTCTGACTCGTACACCTCAAGTTTTTCTCCATCGTTTTCTCGCTCATCAGACAATGCAGGACTATAGTCAATCTCCGTCATCTTTATATCCATTTTCTCATCATTAAAATAGAGTTTCAACTTCGTTTTTTCATTTCCTGTATAGGTGAGCAACACGATTTGTTCTTCTTCGTCTGTACTTTCAAACTTCAGCTTAATTGTCATGCCAAACAACCCATCTTCTGGCGCAGAATATGTCCATCTTGAATTCGGAATATAAATCAGATACCGCACACGATCTTCATCTTCCTTCTCTTCTCTATACTCCAGTACATGTGCTATCTCTGTCTCATCCTTGCATTCTTCTATCCACTGTTCTATGCGCGGTTCCTCCATGTCAGACAGATAACTTTCAACGGTTGCTTCCATAGTACTCATACCGCCCGTTGACACATTGACTCTCAATGTCATAATGGCAATAAGCATAAGTATAATAATTGTAATTGGAACAATAACCACAACAAGCAAGATTCTCTGCAATGTCTTGTCTTTTTTTTGAATCGGTGGTGTTACATCATCCTGCACATTCTCCAGTGGTTGTGCACACTTCGGACAAACCTTCCAATCTAGTTCCACAGGTTCACTACAATTGGCGCAAACTGGTTTGAGTTTTGCGCCACAGCTTGGGCAAACAATATATTGTTTTGTAATGACAGTACCGCAACTTCCACATTGTAAATTGTCAAAATTTCCGCGCACAAATAAATAAATAAGAAACCCGATGAGTGATGGTGCAAGAATTGCTATCAATGCCCAAAGCGGCGCGTTCATGTTGCGGCGTTTAGCATCCCGATAGACATATACCCCTATTAGAACTGGAATTCCTGCTAAAATTGTCAAAAAAACGATATAAACAATTAAAACATTAGCAATCCCCATAAATCACACGCTCCTCTCTCTTTACATAAATACTTGCCATTATACCGCTTATTGCAACAGATAGCAAAGCATATACCACACACCCCATTGTAATAATCGGATAAAAATCAAAGGCCATAACCCCAAATAAAAGGATAACTAGCTGTATTACCATTCCAGATACAAAAAGCATTGTCATTTGTTTTTTCTGATTTTGTTTCGCTATCTCTTCCACTAATTTTGCTTCACTTAACACTGGCGGATTCTTTGCCTCAAAATTGTAAATCTGTCTCATCAGCAAGCACCTCCTTTAATAATTTCCTCGCCTTATTTAATCGGGATTTCACTGTCCCTTCTGGAATTCCAAGAATCTTTGCCGTTCCTGCAATATCCATATCACGGAAATAGAATAAAATAATGGTCAGTCGCAACTTATCCGGAAGTTTTTCTATCGCACAATAGAGAGAGGTATAATCTCTATTTTCTGGTGCGGGTATCGACTGCAGAAAATATTCCTTCTCCTCGTTTGTTGAAAAATTCAGTATTGGACTTCGTGTGATTCGCCTCAATGTATTTCGATATGTATTCACACAGATTTTTGTTAACCATGGCTCAAACTCTTTCGTATTGTCATACTGCGAAATGTTTTTGACTACCTTCAGCCACGTTTCTTGATATAAATCATCTGCCTCATATGAGTTCGCGCAAAGAAACAAGCAAAACCCATAAAGACGTTTTCCATATAGTTGTATGTATGAGTTTATCATTCCCTGCACCCCTCCCTTTCACTTATATATACAATTTTACACAAGAAAAGGTTCATTAAATTTAGAATTTTCTCGGTCAATCTAGAAATGGCGGTAGTTCAATTAAAAACTACCGCCGAATTCAACAAATACATTATTCGCCCAAACGAATATTAATTCCACCACAATTATTGTCACCTGTATTGATGTTCAAATATGGTGTGATTGCCTCTGCCATATTAATTAATGGCATTGATTGTATGTAAACTTTTCCTGGTCCAGTAATTCGTGTATGGAATAGTCCTTCGCCACCGAAGAAAATATTTTTAGCACCTTGGACCGTTTCAATATCCATCGTACAACTTTCCGTCATTGCAGCAAGATAACCGGTATCTACAACAATACTTTCTCCAATACCAAGTTCATATTCCTTACAATGACCATCGATTTCAAGAAATACCATACCATTTCCGCTAATCCTTTGCATAATGAAGCCTTCACCACCAAAGAACCCTTTGCCAAGTCTCTTTTGGAAATATACAGATAAATCCAGCCCCTTCTCCATGGCAAGGAAGCCTCTCTTTTGCACGATGATTCCGTTTCCTTCTGTTACTTGATATGGAATGATAGAGCCAGGAAAGCTAGAGCCAAATGCAATCATTCCTGTTCCACCCTGCGCTGTATATTCGTTCATGAAAATAGATTCGCCAGATAACAGTCTACCAAACGCTTTTTTTAATCCGCCTCCGCTATTGGTATCCATTTTCATGTTTGGGCTCATCCAACTCATGGCACCTTTTTCTGTACAAAGGGTTTCCCCTGCCTCTGGATAACAAATAACAACCGGTAAATTTCCGCCTTCAATTTCGTATTTGATCATGTAATACTACTCCTTTCCGAACTCATAAAAATATTTGTATATATTATATCAAAACTATACAATATTTCAATATTTTTCATCATTCCACCAAACCATATTTCACTTTAATTCGGTCCATTTTTTCGAGCATTGGTTCTGCAGCAATCATAAGGAAAATAGCCGTCCCAAAGGCATGCACCAGGTCCATTGGCAATCCTGTAATATAATAAGCAAATAAGGTTTTTAAAGTGATACTTTCGGCTGACACCATAAAAGCAGCGGCAGGATTCATAATCCCACCATAAATGACAATTGCAGTAAAGGCGCCAAATACAGCCAAGGAAATACGTGTCCTTCGGATCCATCCTTTCTTAAAGAGAACACCTGCCAAGAAACCTATAATGCCCATAGCAAACATCTGCCACGGAGTCCACGGTCCTTGAGAGAAAAGCATATTAGAGGCAAGCATTGTAAGAGCCCCTACCAAAAAACCTGTTTCTCCACCAAAGGCAACACCTGCGATAATTGTTAATGCAAGTATGGGTTTGAACTGTGGCAGCATAAAGAACAAACTTCGTCCTGCGATACCAATGGCACAAAGAACCGCTATGGTTACAAGTTCCCTAGCCTTTGGCTTTCTTCCTTCAAACACGAGCACAAACGGTAACATGCATTCCAACAATACCAAAAGTGCCACAAGATTATATTGTCTATCGTTCAAATAAAAAATTCCTGTAAATATCGTAAGCGGAATAAATAGCAAGATTGCTACAGATGCAGCAATGGTTCGCCTACTTAGATTCCTCTTATCCTTCGGTGTTTGTATTACAAGTGGTGGTTCACTTCGTCGTCCAATTGCAAACAAAAATATAGATAATGCAACAAAAAGGATTAGATAAAGGGAAAGTTGTTCTTTTCCCTCTGAGCTGATGCCAGTGGCGTTAACAAGCGCAGATAAATCCGTAATGCTGGTTGCATACAAAAATACCCCAAAAGCAACAAGTCCGGCGACTATAGCCAGTATCTTTCGCCATAATTTCAGAGGCTGTGGTTTGAAATTCACACTTCTCGGCGGCGGTTCAGGTAGCGGTAATGCTTCATTGGTGATGTACTGTTTCTTCTGAACTGTCCCACCACAACAACTAATTATGTCATCCACTGTAACTGCCTCCGGAATCAAATGCCTTGCCATGCGATTCGCTGGAGTCGTGTAAAAACTATTGCCGGAAAAGAATTCTCTCGGCGTTCCCTCCGCCACAATATTTCCATCAAAAAACAAGCCACATCTATGCGCGTATTCCGCACAAAAGGTTACATCATGACTTACCATCAAGGCAGTGATACCCTGTGTTGTTAAGTTGTCTATAATATTTGCAAAAATCACTTTGAACTCTGCATCAAAGCCCTTGGTTGGTTCGTCCAAAAGGAGAATATCCGGTGCTGTAAGAAGCACTTTTGCAAGTGCCGTTCTTTGCTGCTCGCCTCCGGAAATATCATACGGGTGGCGGTCTAGGAACTCCTCAAGACCACAAAGAGCAACGACCCGTGTAACTTGCTTTTCCTTTTCCTCTTTTGAAATCTTAAATTCACGTAGCGCCTCGTACAAATCCTCGCGCACTGTTCTTTTTACGAAAAGCGCTTGCGGATTTTGTGGAAGCATCCCTATCCTGCCATTACTCCGAACAGAACCACGATAAGCCATGCGTAGTCCGGAAATCACTTTTAAGGTACTGGTTTTTCCTGCACCATTTCCACCCAGCAATGCATAAAACTCCCCCTTATGTAGCGTAATGGAAAATCCTTTTACAACATCCGGCAAATCTTTTTCATAGCGAAACCACAGTTCTTCGCACTCCAAAGATATTTCATTCCCATAGGAATGGTCTGGTTTCTCAACAAATGGTAAAATCGCTTTTTCCTTGTCTTGTGCAGTCAAAAAGTCACTTCCATCGCGAACTGTAAGTGGACAAGTAAGATTGGTTTCCAACCCAGCCCACACTCTCATTGCAGTTGGCATTGCAAGAAACATTCCATGATCTTTATCACGAAGTTGAAGTCCCACTTTTTCAGGTTTGTCGTCACATATAATTCTGCCTGCATCCATTACAATCACTCTTGTGGCAAACGGAAAGGCTTCTTCCAAACGATGCTCGGTCAAAACAACTGTAATCCCAAGCTCACGGTTGATTTTCCCAAGTAACGCCAAGAACTCTGAAGCAGCAATTGGATCAAGTTGCGCCGTAGGTTCGTCAAGGACCAAAATGTTGGGACTCATGGCCATAACGGAGGCAAGACTTAAAAGTTGCTTCTGCCCTCCGGAAAGTTCGGTCACATTTTTATAAAACCAATTTTCTATTCCAAAAAATGCAGCAACCTCTGCCACACGTCGACGAATCGTGGCCGTATCGTACCCCAGGCTTTCAAGACCAAAGGCAAGCTCGTGCCACACCTTATCTGTTACAACTTGATTCTCTGGTGATTGCAGAACAAAACCTATTTGCTGTGACTGAATACGCTCACTAGTTTCTGCGAGAGATTTCCCGTCAAAACAAATCTCTCCCGAAAGCACACCGTGAGGTGTTAGGCAAGTTTTGAAATGACGAAGCAATGTGGATTTCCCACATCCGGAAGGACCGCAAAGAATCAAAAATTCGCCCTGTGAAACCTGAAAAGAGATACCATCAAGTGCTTTTCTTTCTTGTTCCGGATAAGAAAAGCTTACATTTGTGAAATTAAAATTTTCCATTTTCTCTCCTCCCTCCAATTCAGCATGACAGGTGTGATGCCTAGAGCAAAATATACACAGTAAAAAGGTATGGTTGTCATATCAAGTGAAGCATATCGGACATTTGGAAAATAACGAAAACCGAAAGCCATTAACATCGTTCCCACCAGTAGAAACACTCCACAAAATGTAAGCCAAATGCATACATATTTATCTCGTTCGTCAAAGCGATAAATAGAAAAAGCACTTCTCCCTTTTAATCCGTATCCCCTGCTTTTCATACTATCAGCAGTTTCAATGGCGTTTTCAAGAGCCCATGTAATCATAATCCCGAAAATAACTATAGCCGTTTTTGTTCTACTCCAAAGGCTTCCACTAGAAACATCTCTGCCAATACTTCGTTGCGCTTCAGCTACAGCAGCCATTTGCATTTTGAACTTCGGAACAAATCGCAAAGACATACTAAGCACCAACGACAAAGCAGGAATCACTTTGCCAAACAAATAAATAAATTTATCCGAAGTCATGACACGATGAAAAGATGCAAACCACAGAAGTAAAGTCACAAGCATGGCGCCTGCGGAAAATCCGTATAGAATACTCTCCAATGTAAGCGGATTCCCATTACTAAAATAAAGCAGAGTTGTGGTGCCCTCATGGTTAAATGCCGGATTAACAAATGCAGTCAAAAGAACCATTGGTAAGCAATATCGCAATAGAAACGACACGCTTTTTTTACCATTGCTGGTTACTGCATATGTAATCGCACAGACAAGGGCAATTCCTTGCGCCAGCGGATGTGTAAGCGCAAGAGAAAATCCAATGACTAGTCCAAAATATAGAAAATTGATAATCGGATGATAATCCGCAAAACTGTCGCGTATCATTATTGCATCCAATCACAACCCACATCTTTTCCAAGATCGCAGGTGTATCTCCATTCTACTTTTTCTCCATCCGCTAATTGATACCGAGAGCAACCGTAGTTCGGGTACCAACCATCTACACGATACATCCAACCTGAAAGCGCACCACAATCAAACTCGTACAGGTTGTGGATTCCTTCAATGTAGGCACTATTATAAATTGGTGTCCACGAAGATTCCATATGAATTCCCTTTTCCTTGCAAACCCGTTGAAGCACATCGAAAACAGATTCACCCTCGTAGAAAGTAACCTGCGTAGGTGCTAAAATTACACCATCCGAAGGAACGAGTTCACGCTTATCAGGATCAAGATCTTTTAAGTTGTTGAGTATGGTTGAACATTCAATAGAAAATGTACAGGTGTATGTTTTTTTATTGTTGATTTCCTGATTTTCTGGTTCCACCGGCAACGGTTTCCCTTCTGGAACTGGGTCTGTTTTGTACTTATCTTGGTCAGAGGCATTTCCGTCAGAATAAACACGATTACCGGATTCCTTTGTGTCCGCCAGATAATCATCTTTTTTATTTGTTCCATCCTCATTTTCTACCGTAGCATCTAAATTATTTGCTTCGTTTGAAGGATTGTTACCTGAAACTTGAACGCCATCAGGAAAAATCACACACTCTCCCACAACCTTATTAATCGCAATGTTTAAAATACTTGTTTTAGTTCCGGTAATGGAAACCGAATATACTGGCTCGTTTCCGTTATAAGCAGTGGCACTATCTACCTTCCACTTTTCGCTCAAATGAATAGAAAGAAGCGCCGGGAAACCGAAATCTTCTGTTTCTTCAAAACAAATTTCAATTCCTTTTTCTGTTTGTTTTAAATCAACGGACATATTTACATCTCTTACAGCTTCAATATCGCTTCCAAAGATTGTCCACTCATACTTCATACCATTTGATGTTCCATTTAAAGTTGCAATGGCGTTATCATCTTTTATCTGTTCAAAAAGTTCCTTCTCCACAATTCCATGTTCCGGAATTGCTATTGGCTCTTTTAAATCAACCTGTGTGAAATTACCACTACAAGCCGTAAACATCATCAAAAAAGCAAGTGTTATTATTACGCTTATGATTCGTTTCATCACTATTCTCCTATCACAATCTTTCCATCTCTGACTCTTAGTGAGTCACGAGTCATTGCAAGACTGTTATTCTCATCCGATGCTGCAAACACAGCGTCTTCAAAAATCAAATCGCATACATCACCGTTTCGAACACTGCCTCGTAAACGAAATTTCAGTCTCAGCACAATGTTGTCTTCCTCTGCTAAAAGTACTTTGCTGAAAGCGTGTTTCCCACCGGTAGTATCAAGATACATGATGTTGATTTTCCCCGTTTTATTGCATTGTTCCGAGTTGCAGCTCCATTCAGGCAATTTTTGTGCAACATCATTCCCACTGTTATGAACAAACACATTTCCCTCTTCCACACCAATAAACTCCAAACGCGAAGGATCAAATGAAATGCTCATACTTGCCGCTGGATATACGACTTCACCAAACGTTGAAATCGTCACATCCAGTGTAAATTCTTCTGTTTCTGACATACTGATTTTCTGGGGCGTCTCTATGGTTAATGTTGGGTATCTTTTCGCTATCTTCTCCTCATTCATAAAAAGAAGAAAAACTATCAGCAAAAGCAGTAAAATTCCAGCCCCGATGCCAATACATAATTTCTTTTTTGTTTTTGTATTTATTTTTCTTTTGCTCATCTCAAGTTTACTACCTTTGTAACAATCAAATATTCGTTACCATCTACAAAAGCTTCCACAATACCCAAAGCGTCGAAGGTATTAATTCGACTGTCACCATTTACATTCAGTGCCAAAATTTCATCATCCGAAGGTGCTTCTGTCTTGCGGAGCCATGCGTCAACCGCAGCAAGTGCATCCTGTGCATTAATTACACCATCACCATTCGCATCACCAAAGGTGATTTCACTAGCAGTATCTTCTAGCAAATTGAAGTTTGCCTTATTTGCAAACTGCGCCATATCAATGGAAGCATTCACCAATGCAACATAGGTGGAAATTCCTGTTTTTTCAGAAATTTCTGCGCTGTACTTAAACTCATATTCATTCGTACCATCATGGTATGTAAGTTTCGTCGTATTCTTGATTCCAATCACCGACACAGCAACTGCCTTCTTTGTGGAAGGGATGAGGTCAATATCATCGCCGGTATAAAGACAAACAGCACTGTAGGAAATGCCTTTTACGACGGTAATATTACCACTAGCCTTTGAGGTATCTACAACAATCATTGCATGTTCGTCAGTAGAGTCAGACGTACGCTTAATAGACATACCACCGATAGCTATACCAAGTTTATCATCTACATTTACGCGCTCCACCTTAAAAGTCACAGTGAAAAATAACGCAGGAAATGAATTGCCACTAAGGGTCAAATCACTATGATTATTAGCATCAAAGTACACAATTCGTAGTTTCCCGGTATCTGTGTCAAGGTTATAGTTTACAACTCCGCCGTTCAAACGATTACCTGCGGTAACATTTGTCACGCTAAGACCTTCAGGAACATTGATGATAAGGTCAATCAGCTTATATCCCGCAGTGTTATCCCATTGGTCAAGACTAATCGTAGCCTGAAAGGTTTCACCAATATCATCTGTAATTTCAGACGGAATACCGAGCGTTACTTTTGGTTTTCCAATAATAACTTCTGCTTTATCATCAAAGGTAACATCGCTGTAATCAAACAATGCTGTCTGACCATTGATAAAACGATTGTAAGCAACAAGTGCATAACAAGCCTGGTCGGTTGCCATTGCGTTAGACTCTGTTCCTTGGTGAGCAAACATTGCCTCACTCTCGATATAGTAACTCAAAAGATTATCCACAGCGGAATTGTCGTTTTTAACAAAACGCGCATCGGTATCAGGATTAATCCCCCAAGTAGTCAGCGCAACGATAGCCCACGCACAACTCTCGGAAGTCTCACCCGTTCCATAAGGAAATCCACCTGTGGATAACTGTGCATTGGATAACCATTCAATTGCTTCTGCACAGGCACCTGCAACCTCGGACTGTTCTCGGTATGGGTATAATGCCGTCAAGGTCATACAGGTAATATCTACATTGGATGTTTGTGCTTTATTGGTTACTAAGGACCATCCGCCATCATCGTGTTGTGCATCTACAATGGCATCTACACATTGCTGACGAATGGTGGTATCAGTGGTTATGTAATTGTTAGAGTCAAGTGCAAGCAATGTCCAAATGGTTCCGTTCATGCCTTGCTTTTTAATCCAGTTGATTCCGTTTGCACTGTAAGCATCAACCAAATTCCAATCTCCAACTGCAGTTGCGTCCTTACCAATAGCAGATAAAGCAACAATCAAACGGGAGTTTTCCGTGGATTTGTTTTTATCCAACGCACCGTTCTTATTGACTTTTGAAGCTGTTTCATTAACTGTTTCCACAATGCGATTATAATAATCCGTGAAATATGTATTTCCCTTAGTAAAATATTCTCCACGTGCAAGACTGAATACGGTCCATTCACCTGCGTTCGTACCAAAGGCAGGCGCTGTAACAGTAGATGCAAGTTGTGCCATCGTAGCATTCAGCACTGCACTAACATCCTGAGTTTCACGTGAAGGTGTAGAAGCATTACCACCCCCAACAACAAGTTTTGCAAAACCAGGTGCAGAAACGATACATGGTTCCTGTGTTTCGTTATAGTGGTCACAACTTCCGTGAGTGCCGTCATCAGAACCATTTGCGCCGTAACACCACAAATAATATGTACCAGGTTCATCAATGGAAATATCTACGTTGCCGTCGCCGTCGGTTGTGAGGGTGCCTTCAGCAACTCCGTATGTTTTGCCATAATAAACCTCATAATCTGCTGCACCATAAATATAAGCTTCGCCAAACATCAAATCACAGAAAGAATGCATCAATTTAATTGACAAGGTTTCTTCTGAATCCACAGTGAAATCGTGAAGAAGATTACCTTCTTCGTCTGCAAAGAAATGGAAACCGCCAAGTTGATCCCAAAGGAAACTGAAGCACTCAAAACTTGCAACATCCAAAAAATCACCAGCCTCCAAAACAATTCGGTCAGACGTTGCACCAACAGTCATCCAATCACTGGACTGAGATTCATCAACAGGAAAATCGCCATTGTGGAAATACATGAGGTTTTCCGTAAATCCAAAGATTCCCCCCTTGAAATAAGAACTTCCAGGGAGTGCATCAAAATCCACGTCACTCCAATCACCACCATAAAGTTTCTCGTGCGCATAAATGAGCAATTGCAATGCGGTTGTTTCATATTGTCCATCATCGTCCGCATCGTACAGCATGTTTTCCAAGCCATACTCTTCGAGGTTTACTGCGGCAATCTCTTCAAGTGGAACAGGCACGTAAACTATTGCGTTTCCATTTTTATCATCAATGTACTGTCCGTCAAAACTGATAGATAGATACACGTTTTCACTTTCAGTTGCAAATGTCATCATCGGTATCATGGTAACTACCATTATGAATGCAAGTAAAATACTTAAAATTCTTTTTTTCATCACAAAAGTCTCCTTTTTCAGTTAATAGTTTTTGTTGTTTTTTTACGTTTTTTGGTTTTTTTAGGCATAATCTTTGCTTCCTTCAGTCCCGCAGCTTCTAATGCTCTCGGCCAAGGTCCTAAAAACGCTTTCAGACGGGAACGAGTAATCTCATCGAAATCATCTTTCTTCGGAAGTCTACCCAGTTCCTCTGCTTTTTCACACAAAAGTCCTACCGCCCAGTTCTTTTTCTCTTCTGATATCACTCTCATCCCTCCTTTGCAATAAAAAATACTCTTTCAACCCGTCAGGTCAAAAGAGTACAATCGATTTATTCTCTAGCAACACAAAACATACTTTGAGCATTTTACAACTAAAAAGAATACACCACTCAAAGCCAACTTGTAGCTATAAATCGGTTGCACTCTTCTCACCAAAGTTTGTGTTGAACCAAAATGATATGGCAGGTCTCCTGACTTATGATGCGGCAACTTTAATCACCCGAGAGCATCCCTTCTCAAAGTACCAGCATTTCTACCCAATACCTCAATGGAAATATGTCTCATTCATCAATTACAGTAATGGCGGTTGTTCCGGAATCAAACCGGATTCCCTCTTTCCTCTACTAAGTTTACAACTGTTCAAACCATATCTTATTTTGTTATTATACTTTGTAAATATACCACTTAATCCACATATTTGCAACAATTATTTTGCCACACAATTTGTATCCTTTATTATATATTTCGGTCTACTTTTTGTCTCCATATAGGTCTTTGACAGATACTGTCCTGTAATCCCATGACAAAACAACTGTATTCCACCGACAAAAAACATAATACACACAAGACTTGGCCATCCTGCAACTGGATCACCAAACAAAAGTGTTCTTACAATAATGAACACAATCAATGCAAAAGAAAGGATGCAAAACAGCATTCCAAACACCGAAGATAAAACCAATGGTGCGGTAGAAAATGCAATGATTCCTTCAATGGAATATAAAAATAGTTTCCAGAAGTTCCACTTTGTCTCCCCTGCTACTCGCTCCACATTTTCATATTCCAGCCATTTTGTCCGAAATCCTACCCAGCCGAAAATCCCCTTTGAAAAACGATTGTATTCTGGCATGGCAAGAATCGCATCCTTCATCTGTGCTGTCATCAGACGATAATCCCTTGCTCCATCCACAATGTCTACGTTGGATATCTTATTAATAATCTTATAAAACATTCTGGCAAAAAAGCTTCGAATCGGTGGTTCCCCTTTTCGTGTTACACGTCTGGTTGCAACAGAATCATACCCCTCTTCCATGTACGTTAACATTTCCGGCAAAAGACATGGCGGGTCCTGCAAATCTGCATCCATCATCACAATATAATCGCCTTCCGCCTTAGAAAATCCTGCATGAATAGCAGCTTCCTTACCAAAGTTTCGTGAAAAAGAAACATATTTTACTCGCTCATCATTTTCACTTAATGCTTTCATACAGTCTAGCGTATTGTCAGATGAACCATCATTTACAAAAATAAACTCAAACTCCTGCTCCATTCCTACCGATACTTTATTTATCTCCTCATAAAATAATAAAATAGATTCCTGCTCGTTGTAACACGGTACTACGACTGAAATTTTCATTTGTTTTCCTCCTTAAAAACTAACAATTTCCCCAATATATAATTTGCAACGATTACAATCACTTGAACAACTACCTTGGCAATTCCATCCTGAACGCCTCCTACTGTAACCAACAGATACATAAGAAGCATATCCACTCCCAAGGTTCCCACACGCGACAGGTAGAATTTCAACATCTCTTGTGCTACTTTTCCATAACTTTGAAACACATACCTTCTGTTTGTAATGTAGGCAAATAAAACACTCACAAACCACGCAATGATATTTGCCAGTTGCAATTCCATAGCATTCGTAGCATCCAAGAAAAATCTTGTACAAACAAAATATGTTGCCAAACTAACTAAAGTGGTGAGGGCACCAAATAATAAATACAGGATGATCTCTCTATGTTTTGGATTCCACTTGATGAATCTGTTCCTAAACATCCCCTTAAACACCACAATTATCATCAACAGAACTCCAACGACACTTACCAAAACTCCCTCCCGAAAGAAAGGTGCTTTATATTCGATTACAACATCATTCTTACCTTCTATTAACCGAAGTCCAACAAAGGCTTTGTTTACAACCTCAACCTCTACATCTTTACCATTAACTGTAGCCGTAAATCCCTTATCATACGGAAAGGAAGTCACTAGATACTCGCCTTTTGTTGCTTCTGTGGTGCAAGAAATGATGCCCTTTCCTTCATTAATCTTCAAAGCATCTACTTCCTCATATTTGGAATAAATCATCTTGGAAGTGTACATTTTCAGATTTCGAATATCATACTTGCCCTTTGTAATTTCAATCCTTAATTCCGTTGTATCTTTCATTGAAATAACAAAGTCAAATTTGGTATTGGCATTGTAATACATTGCATTTTTCGCTGTTAATTTGTTTTTTACACCATTGATTGTAATGCTGATATCTTTGTTGTTGAGATACTCCCCTTTATTCATGATATCAAATGACAGATATATCAACTGATTTCGATAGCCTTCATCTAATTCAATTGTGTAATTTTCTGCTTTCTTCTGAACAAATGCATATTGTTCTGATACATCACAGGGATTCAAAAGAGATTTGTAATCCGTCTGAGCCCCATCTTTTACAATGGTGTGTGTCATAAGATATTCGCTAGTGTATGGGAATTCTGCATTGTCGAATTGGTCTTCACTCATTATATTTTGACTTTTATATACCACAGGATAGGCATATTTGCTCTCATATAGGTTCAGATGTTTTCCTTCTTCTAACTGCTCGTAATATAATCCAGGGTCATTTTCACTGATAATATACTTTGTTCCCATAAAATTATAAAAAAGCTCATTTACCGTTCCTGCTGTAATGAAACAGTTCCGATATCTCTCATTGTTTCCCATATCATTTTCATAAAATCTCTCGTACAACGGATTTGCTGTAGAGGAATACACAGAGCTGCCGTGAAAGTTCTTTCCATACACCTTATTCGCTGTATCTTTTTCTCTGTACATGACATGGGAACGATAAAAGTTGCCTTCTGTCTGTTCCATAAATTCTGTAATTTCATCGTGATACATTTCTTTATAATACTCAACCGACACAAAATCTTCACTTGTATGGACCATGCAGGTGGTAACAAATGCAATGATAACCAGGCAAAGATACCACACACGCTTTTGTTTCCGGAAACTCCACAGAATACCTAGTTCACCCAAGAGACACAGACCTATATCCCAATTGTCCGCACGCAAAACACAAAAAGCCACAACAACTATGACAGCATACAAAAATGTACGTTTCAGATTGATTTCGTTTTTCTGAACATGCTCCAAAAATTGACAATACAGATATAGTAAAATAACAGAAAACGCAATAAGAACCTTGCCTCTTGCGTAGAGCATTCCATTTAGCACATACATAAACAGCGGACAAACAAGCACAAATACAGCAAAAAAATTTAAAAACAATTCACCTTTCTTTTTGTTCTTGCATGTTAAATTTCCAATTACCACAACCAGCATAACAGCCGTTATTCCCATGCTGTACGGACTGTAAAACAGTTCTTCGTAGGAAGGAAGCAAAAGGTTCTTCAGTGTCTCAGCTTGTGTCGATGTTCTTCCATTTGCAAACAAGGTATATGCGGTTGGTAATAATACAAAACCACTCATTAGAACCGGTATAGCAAAAAGAAGCACACTATTCGCTATCCGTTTTACAGTTCGTACCTTCTTTGATACATTCCCAAGTAATTCTCCTTGTGGGTTGTACTCAGGCATTAACATACGATAAATTGCATATACGAACAGAAAAACCAAACCACCCACACTAAAATAATAATTGGTCAAGATCATGCAAAAGGCACTGAGAATAAACAATACACTTTTCTTTTTATCAAAGTACCTGTCCAATCCCATTAATGCCAGTATAAAAAAGGGCAAATACAACACAAACATAATGTGTCGATGAAAATGATAGGTCAGCGGTGGCAAAGTCATAAACAACATCGTAGCCCAAAATACTTTTGTTTCATCAAAGTGATGCTTTAAAAATCGGTATACCAAAACTCCACTTGCTAAATATGATAAAATACTTAAAACAATTATGTACGTTGTCATATCTACAAATGGTAAAAGGTAAGAGAATAAAATTCCCGGACTTAAAAATCCATAATATATAAAATTGAATACATTCTGACCGCCACCGATACTAAACAAGAAATTCGGTATCAATTGTCCATTTTCATAAAATGCCTGCCTAAATGTATCCGGAAACACAATGTGTTGTCCCAGCCAATCCACTCTACTTCCAAACAAATTTCCAAATCCAAGCAATAATCCCAGAATTAAAAGACCATAGGCAATCAAAATAAGATGTTTCTTCATAGCAAGTTACCTCCGAGAAATATCGTAGCATACTCTTCCCAAAACAATTCGTATAATTTTCTTTTTTATTCCTTAAGAATTATTGCCTATTCTCTTAAATTTAATCAACGCATTTCGATTACACAAAAAGAGCCTCTCCCTATTGGGACAGACTCTTGCATAAACAACACTATTCAATTTTCATCATTCGATATCCTACGCCTATATGCGTCTGAATATACTGTGGTGAATTTGGTTCCGATTCGATTTTCTTACGCAGGGTAGCCATAAATACTCGCAAGGATGCAATATCGTTTTCCATGCTTTTCCCCCACAATTTCTGTGAAATATAGGTATGCGTTAACACTTTACCTACGTTCTGCGCAAGAAGACATAAGATTTTATACTCGCTCGGTGTCAAATGTAGCTCCTGCTCTCCCAAATATGTACACCCTGCAGCATAATCGATTGTTAATCTTCCATTTGTAAAATGCGAATTGTTAACACCTGCATTCGAGTGCATCATAGCGAGTCGACGTTGTGTAACTCTTAAGCGCGCCAATAGTTCTTCAACAGAAAATGGTTTTGTTAGATAATCATCTGCTCCGCTGTCGAGTGCCCCTATCTTATCTGTATCCTCACTTCTGGCACTAATTACAATTATCGGTGTATTTGTCCATGTACGTATACGTTTAATGACCTCCACACCATCCATATCAGGCAACCCCAAATCAAGTAATATGATATCCGGATTATAGGATGATGCCACCGCAATTGCATTTTCTCCATTTGTTGCTACGATATGTTTGTAATTATTCGTTTTTAATGTTGTTGTAATCAGATTGCGTACAGGTGCATCATCTTCTACAACTAAAATCATTGTCTTATTCATTCATATTCACCTCATCAGCCGGTAGTGTAAAGCAAAAAACTGCTCCGTGTGGAACATTGTCCGTAAGTGTTATTTTCCCTCCGTGTGCCTCTACAATTGATTTACAAAGTGAAAGTCCAAGTCCCAGACTCCGTCTGCTATCAGCAATTTTATGCTTGTCAGTAAAAAACATTTCAAACACTTTTTCTTTTATTTCATCAGGAATGCCCTCACCCAAATCTGCAACTCTCACGAAAATCCAGTTCTCCTGTTTCTCTGCAGTAATCTTAATTTCAGTTCCCTCAGGCGTATATTTTATCGCATTATCTATTAAATTAAGCACCACCTGTATCATCAATTTAACATCCATTTTTGCCATTAAGATATAATCCTGACATTCTACCAAAATAGGATGTTTTACATTTTTTCTATTGATATGTCTTATCGCTTCTTCTATCACTTCATCTATCAATTGAGAAGACATATGGAAATTCATTCTCCCTTCCTCTAACCGAGTAATTGACAATAAATTCTCCACAAGACCAATCAACCATTGTGAATCCTCATCTATATCATGAAAGATTCTATTTCTCATTTCATCATCCATTTCCTGATAATTACTGATTAAGTTGCTGGCATTTCCGGATATTGATGTCAGTGGAGTACGTAAATCATGCGAAATTGCACGAAGTAGATTTGCCCTAAGCTGTTCATTTTTTGCCAAAACCGCTGCCAGTTCCTTTTCTTTTGCATTTCTGCTGTTATTAATCGCTAATGCACATTCACCTAAAATAGACAAAAGTACATTGTTTTCAAAGGAACCTAGTTCATTTCCATCAATCCGAATTCCAATCACACCAAAAACCTTATGATTGATTCGAATAGACAAATATAAACATTTTGCATCCCGAAAGGTATCTGTCGTAGCACCTGCTCGATGCTTATTCACAAATACCCAGTCAGCAACCTTCTTTTCTTTTTCCGAAAAATAAAGACTACTGTCCTTTTCTGGTGTGACCGGAAATAATGAGCCTTTTGAAAGTTTTCCGCCTACTTCCTGATATACAATAATATCTCGTTCCAGCAATTTCATGAGTTGGCTTGCCGTAATATTAAAAATGTCATTGTCATTTTCTGCCTTCTGTAAAAGTTGATTCGTGTCAAACAGGACTTTTGTCCGAAATGCAGACTGCGCAGACTGTTTTGCATGGTCTTTCAGTTTATTTGCAAGCGTTCCGGTAATTAACGCTGAACTAAGCATAACTGCAAATGTCACCGGATAACCTGGTTCATATGCATGCAATGTCAATCTTGGTTCTGTAAAGAAAAAATTAAATAATAATACACTCGCCAGCGAATAAACGGCACTGCACGCCTGGCTTTTCGTAAAAAGTGATGTTAGTAGTACACCAAGGATATAGATTGTTATAATATTTGTTTCTGTAAAACCAAACAATAAGAACAGGTTTCCTATTCCTGTTGCGACCGCCAGTATCAGGAATGTAACGATAATATCCTTTACAGACGGAACAAATTGTTTCACAAACACTTCTCTTCTTGTCTTATATTTTAACTCTGATGTAGTATCCGGAATAATATGAATATCTATATGCGGTGTAATTAATGTTAATTTTTCTGTTAATGACTGTTTCCCAAACATATGACGTTTTTTAATATTGCTTCTTCCAATTACAATCTTCGTCACACCCGAAATCCGTGCATACTCCGCGATTTGATAGGATACATCATCACCGTAGATGGTGTTGATATCTGCACCTAATTGTTTTGCAAGTTTCATATGATAATCCAATCTGTTCCTATCTGCCTCATCCATTTTGTCGGTATTTCTTGTCTCTACATAAAGTGCAGTAAAACTAGCATTGAAAGCTTTAGCCATCCTAGCCGCTGTCTGGACAATTCTTCCATTTGATGGTGATGCAGAAAGACAAACCAGTACATGTTCAGTATCATTTTGTTTTATAAGATTTGCTTCACTTATCACGTATCATACTCCTTATGATTTATCCTATTGTAATAATTTATCATGTTTCGTCTCTTGCGTCCATATCATCAAAAATAACAATTCTTGCATTTTTATGTTTAACACAAAATTGTCGTATCTCATTCAAAATCTCCTCATCACTTAAGTCATTGGTAAGCATAATGCGAGAAGGCTCCGTTTTTCCACTTTTTTCTTCTATAGACTTTCTATTTTCTGATAAAAACCTGTCCAATTTCCTCATCAGGATATAGACGTATCCAAATAAAAGCAGTACTGCAAGCACTAGTAATACTTCTCTCATATGCTCACCTCCTTTTCATTGTTATACAGTTCGTTTATATATGAAAACATTTCTGTAGTGCCCTATATTCTCCTAGAACCAACATTGTCTTATCCTCTGTTAAAACTGTGTCTGGAGTAATGGCCACATTCATTTTTCCGTTTTCTTTGAGTGCCATAATGTTAATATTATATTTTTTACGAATGTCTATCTGTCCAATTGTCATACCTAGCCATGCTTTCGGAATCGTCACTTCAAAAATAGCATGCAATTCATCCAATTCAACATAATCACGAATATGATTTGATGCATATCGAATTGCAGTCCACTTTGCGAGTTGCTTTTCCGGATATACAACCTCATCTGCTCCATTTCTTAATAAGAACTTTGCCTGTACATCACGCGCTGCTCTTGATACAACCAGTTTTGCACCTAGTTCTTTTAGATTAGATGTTGTTTCCAACGAACTTTGAAAATTATTTCCAATTGCCACAATACAAACGTCAAAATTACGTATTCCTAATGACTCAAGAAATTCCATATTTGTACTATCACCTATTTGCGCATTGGTAACAAATGGTAAAATCTCATTTATTCGCTCTTCACGATGGTCAACTGCCATCACTTCGTGTCCTAACTGATTTAAGTTCAAAGCAATATGTTTTCCAAATCTTCCAAGACCAATTAATAAAATTGATTTCATATCTTTTTCCTCCTATCCAACTGTTATTTTTTCCTGCGGCAACTTGGATAAATTCCTTCCTGTTCCGGAAATTGCCGCATAAATTATTGTCAATCCACCTACTCGCCCCAAAAACATCAATATAATTAAAACAAATCTTGAAATAATTCCTAACTTTGACGTAATTCCAAGTGTTAATCCAACCGTGCCAATTGCAGAAGATGTTTCAAAAAGACAAGTTCCCATTGGAATCCCTTCCACAATACTAATAACCAATGCTCCGCTTACAAATAGTGTCAAATACATCATCAAAATAGTGGATGCGTTTTTCACCACACCGTACTCGATCCTACGTCCAAAGAAATGTGCATCTTCTTTCTTACGGAACACTGCCATCGCATTTGCGAAAAGCACTGCAACTGTGGTTGTTTTCATACCACCTGCTGTAGACCCCGGCGAACCACCAATAAGCATAAGCATGATTAAAATCGCCTGTCCTGCCCCGCTAAATAATGTCAAATCCGCAGTATTAAATCCTGCTGTTCTCGGTGTCACTGCTTGAAATATCGAAGCCATAATGCGCTGTCCTGTAGGCAAGTCTGTGAACTCAGCAAAATATAAATATAACGTTGGAATCAAGATTAGCATTCCTGTTGTTATCAAAATCACCTTACTCTGCATACGATAACGTTTGAAATGGTACTTATTTGCACGAATGTCATCCCAAGTGAGAAATCCTATACCACCAATGATAATTAATAATACAATGGTGATGTTAATCACAGGATTTCCTATGTATGAAGTAAGGGATACAAATGGATTTTCTACTGTTCCCATGACATCAAAGCCCGCGTTACAAAATGCGGATATGGAGTGGAATACTGCCATCCAGATTCCCTTCAAACCGAAGTCCTTTAGAAACACCGGCATCATGATAATTGCACCTAACAGTTCTACTAGAAATGTGATTTTAATTACAAAACCCGTAAGTCGTACGATGCCCCCCATCTTTGGTGCTGCAATTGCTTCCTGCATTGTACTTCTCTGCATTAACGAAATTTTTCTACCTGATATCAGCGCCAGAGATGCTGCGACTGTAATAACACCCATACCTCCTATCTGAATCATGACCAAAATAATTGCTTGGCCAAAGGCAGACCAATAACTTGCTGTGTCCTGCACAACTAATCCGGTTACACATACAGCTGATGTAGACGTAAAAAGCGCTTCGTTAAATGGGGTAATCTGACCACTTTTTGATGATACCGGTAACATCAGTAATATGGTGCCTACAAAAATGACCGCCGCAAAGCCTAATATGATAAATTGAAATGATGTCAAATGCTTCTTTTTATGTATCTGCTCTGTCATATCACATTGCTCCTTCTTTTATATAACTATTATATAAAAGAAGATTTAAAAACGGTATAAAGAAGGATTTGCTGGCATTAAGATTACATAAAGAAAGTGCCATACCTTATCGGTATGACACCATTTTTCACCTTACATCGGTGTTCCTACTTCTATTAAATTTCCATCCAGATCATAGAATCGAATTACCTTCTGTCCCCAAGAATGCTCCATCAACGGATTCACATACTCGATTGGCTCCTCATAGGCTTCCAGCTTCTTTGCAAATGCTTCAATATTCTTCTC
The DNA here is from genome assembly GCA_045654105.1 of Faecalimonas sp. Taxonomy (GTDB): domain Bacteria; phylum Bacillota; class Clostridia; order Lachnospirales; family Lachnospiraceae; genus Faecalimonas. Next base: position 42,787 of record JAZOMR010000072.1, read on the forward strand.
TTCAAAATACAGTTCTGTTGCATTATTTTGCACCACAACATCTTTCTGAAGGAATTCTTTCCATATCTTTGCATCTTGAAGCACTAGCCCTTCTGTAAGAATTACATTTCCTTCGTTATCCAAGATAACATCTAAACCAAATAAGTCTTTGTAGAATTTCTTGGATTTTTCAATATCATTTACGACTATTAGAACATTTTTTAGTCTCATTACATTTTATCCCTTTACAATAATTAGTCCCAATTAATATCTGAGTGCGATACAGTTCCGTTTTTCTGAATACTTTGATTAGCTCTTGCAATTGCTACAATTTCATCTGGCAAAGGTGTATCCTCTGGCACAAAACGAATTAACACACGAAAAATTGTTTCTGTATCATTTTCATCAATCATATCAATTAGACTTTTTAAAATTTCTTTTTTCATGTTGCTCCCTCCTATATACGTTTGTATGCCTCTCCTCTTGGCAATACATCTTTGATTGTTATTATATCATTCTCCAATGAAAATAGCACTCTAAAATTTCCAACACGAAGACGATAATCATTTTGATAACCTTTAAGTTTCTTAATATCTCCAAATGGTAATTTTTCTATAGCTGTTTTTATACGCTGTTTGCATGTTTTATCTAACGATTCAATGTGTTTTACAGCTATTTTGTCATATCTAATGTACAATAATATAACCTCCTTTTTTAATTAACCATTGGGAAACATTACTGAATTGAATTTAGATTTTTTAAATATTATGGAATAATAATTCAATTCTAACACATATAAAGAGAAAGTCAATCCCACTAATCTACTGACTAGTGGGATTTCTTTTTGTAATATTCTCCTTTAATTTACCCTCTCTGCTTATTACCACTTCCGCCTCTGCTGGACTGCTTCAGTCGGTTCAAGGTGAGTTCCTTATCTTTATAAATCACCTTTGATTCCTTGCCTTCTTCAAAGAGATATACATTTTCAACTACATCCTTCTTCTGAAGCTTGATACCCTTCACGCCTGCTGCGGTCTTCTTCATTTCGGAAATCTCACTGCCGTGGAAGCGCAAGAAATATCCGCCTTGTGTCTGGATAACCACACTTTGTTTTGCGTTGATAATCTGTACGCTTAAGAGTTCATCTCCATCACCCAGCTTGGTGGCTGCTATGGTACGTTTCGCTACTAAAAATTCGCTACCGTCAACCTTCTTAACAATACCATTCTTTGTTGCAAACAGAAGCTTCGCAATACGGAACTGATTTTCATCGCAGATAAATACAATCTCTTCCTCTGCGCTGTTGAAATTACTCATATTATCGATTGGCGTTCCTTTATCACGGAATTTACCAAATGGAACATCCAACACCTTCACCTGATGCATTTTACCTGTGTTCGTAAACAGACAAATCCTTCCGGTATTGAGGCAGGAAACTACATACTTGCTTTCTAAATCTGCTGCTTCTTTGTTTCTTTCATAGGTTGGCACATCCACCGTTCTTGTATAACCAAAACGGTCCATAAGAAGAACTACTTCCTGCTCCTCAATCTTCTTTTCTTCGAAGACTGCTTCTTCTGCATTTTCGATTGCAGTACGACGTGGTCTTTCGTAAGCCCTCTTAATAGACTCTAAATCTTCAATGATTACATTTGCCATAGAGTCATAGTTGTTTAAAATATCCTCGTATTTTGCAATATTTTTCAGCGTCGTCTCATGTTCTAACTGAAGGGCTTCGATTTCCAAGCCAATCAATTTGTACAAGCGCATTTCCAAAATAGCGGTTGCCTGTCTCTCTGTAAAACGAAGCATAGATGCCATCTTCTTTGAAATGTTAGACTTAAATTTGATATTGTCAGTTGTTCCGTTAATGAGACACTCTTTTGCATCCTTCACGCTCTTACTTCCACGAAGAATCTCAATAATCAAATCAATCACATCGCAGGCTTTGATTAAACCTTCCTGGATTTCCTTCTTATCCAATTCCTTTGCAAGCAAGGTTTTGTATTTTCTGGTTGCAAGCTCAAATTGGAAATCTACATGATGCTCGATAATCGCCTTTAAACCTAGAGTTTCTGGTTTTCCATCAGCAACTGCAAGCATATTTACACCGAAGGTATCTTCCAGACGGGTCTTCTTGTAGAGCATATTTTTCAAGTTCTCTACATCGGCATCCTTCTTTAATTCCAAGACAATGCGGATACCTTCTTTGGAAGACTGGTTAGAAATATCTACAATATCTCCCGTCTTCTTAGCATCCACAAGTGCCGCAACATCATTCAAGAATTTACCGATGCCGGCACCAATCATGGTGTATGGAATCTCTGTGATTACAAGGCGTTTCTTTCCGCCCTTCATATCTTCTACTTCCACTTTACCACGAACCTTGATTTTACCCATACCGGTTTCATAGATGTCCAGAAGCTCATCTTTATTTACCACGATACCACCTGTCGGGAAATCCGGTCCCTTCACAAACTGCATCAATTCTTTTGTGGTAATCTCATTGTTTAGCATGTAGGCTCTAACTGCATTTATCACTTCACCCAGGTTATGAGTTGGAATGCTGGTCGCCATACCTACGGCAATACCTTCTGCGCCGTTAACCAAAAGGTTTGGAATACGAACAGGAAGAACCTGTGGCTCTTTCTCTGTCTCGTCAAAGTTTGGCATGAAGTCTACTACATTTTTATCTAAGTCTTGCAAAAATACTTCCTGTGTTAGCTTTGCAAGTCGCGCCTCTGTGTAACGCATGGCAGCTGCCCCATCTCCTTCGATGGAACCGAAGTTACCATGTCCGTCCACGAGAATCATTCCTTTTTTGAAATCCTGAGCCATTACAACTAATGATTCGTAAATAGAGCTGTCACCGTGTGGGTGATATTTACCCATGGTATCTCCTACAATACGGGCACATTTTCTGTATGGCTTGTCATATCGAATCCCCAATTCATGCATATCATAAAGGGTTCTTCTCTGAACAGGCTTCAAACCATCGCGCACGTCCGGAAGCGCTCTGGCAATAATAACACTCATCGCATAATCGATGTAAGATTTCTTCATTACATCAGAGTATTCAGTTCTGATAATCTGCTCTGTTGGCAATGTCATTTGTCCTTTCATCTTTTGTCGCCTCCTATACGTCTAATTCTGCTTCTTGCGCATTTTCGTAAATAAATGCTCGTCTCGGCGGAACTTCCGTTCCCATCAGCATTTCTGTTACCGCAGAAGCCATTCTGGCATCCTCAATCTCCACACGCTTCATAACACGTGTTTCCGGATTAAGTGTTGTTTCCCAAAGCTGGTCCGCATCCATTTCACCAAGACCTTTGTATCTTTGTAGGGTAAATGGACCATTTACACGTTGACGGTATTTTTCCAATTCCTTATCATCGTATAAATATTCTTCGTCACCATTCTTTGGCATAGCTTTATATAATGGAGGCATGGCAATATATACATGCCCTTCAAAAATCAGTTCCGGCATGAAGCGATAGAACAAAGTAAGCAATAATGTGGAAATGTGTGCACCATCCACGTCGGCATCGGCCATAATAATAATCTTATCATAGCGAAGCTTTGTAATATCGAAGTCATTTCCGTAGCCTTCGGAAAATCCGCAACCAAATGCATTAATCATGGTTTTGATTTCCGCATTGGCAAGCACCTTGTCAATACTTGCTTTCTCTACATTCAAAATCTTACCGCGGATAGGCAAAATCGCCTGATACATACGGTCTCTGGCTGTCTTTGCAGAACCACCCGCAGAATCCCCTTCCACGATGAAAATTTCACATTTGCTCGCATCACGGCTCTCGCAGTTTGCTAATTTACCGTTGCTGTCAAATGAATATTTCTGTTTTGACAAAAGGTTGGTCTTTGCCTTTTCTTCTGTCTTACGAATCTTTGCCGCGCGCTCCGCACAGCTAAGGACTTTCTTCAATGTATCTAAGTTACGGTCAAAGAAATGAATAATCTCATCATTGGTAACCTTGCTGGTTGCCTTAGACGCATCAGGGTTGTCCAGCTTTGTTTTAGTCTGACCCTCAAAACGTGGATCCGGATGCTTAATAGACACGATTGCCGTCATACCATTACGAATATCTGCACCGGTAAAGTTGGCATCCTTTTCTTTCAAGATTCCAAGCTCTCTCGCATACTGGTTCATTACCGTTGTGAACGTGGTCTTAAATCCGGTTAAATGAGTACCGCCTTCCGCATTATAAATATTGTTACAGAAACCAAGTACATTTTCATGGAATTCATTGACATACTGAACAACAGCCTCAACCTCAATGCCTTCAGCTTGTCCCTTGAAATAAATTGGTTCATGAATGGTCTCATTCTTCTGGTTCAAATCACGAATAAAGCCAAGAATACCATCTTCTTCATGGAAAATCTCTCGCTCTACCTCTGCACCACGTCTGTCCTCAAAGGTAATGGTAAGTGCAGGGTTCAAATATGCTGTCTCGTGGAGACGGCTTTTGATTTCTTCTGATTTAAATTTCGTCTTTTCAAATATAGTTGGGTCCGGTAAGAAATTAACCTTTGTTCCCGTTTTCTTCGTCTTGCCAAGAATCGGAAGCAAACCATTTTCCAATTTTACAACTGGTATACCCCTTTGATATCTATCATGATGAATGGCACCATCTCTACAAATCTCTACATCCAAATATGTAGAGAGTGCATTAACTACGGACGAACCCACACCGTGAAGACCACCACTTGTCTTATAAGAAGAGTCGTCAAATTTTCCACCCGCATGTAAGGTTGTATAAACCAAACGTGCAGCCGGAACTCCTTTTGCATGCATTCCTACCGGAACACCACGACCGTTATCGATAACCGTAGCCGAACCATCTTTTTCTAGGTAAACCTCAATAGAATCACAGTAGCCTGCCAAATGCTCATCCACCGCGTTGTCCACGATTTCATAAACCAGATGGTTTAATCCCTTTGTGGATACACTTCCTATATACATTCCCGGTCTTTTTCGTACCGCCTCTAAACCTTCCAGTACCGCAATACTGTCCGCATCATATGTATTTTTCTTTGCCATTCGTTCTAAAACCTCTCTTTTACAACATATAGTGTGTTCGGACACACTCTCATACATTTTATAGTAACACTTCTACTAGTATATTTGCAAGTAATTCCATGGAATTTTTCATTTCTTCTACCGTATTATTCTGCGCTCCCGCCTCAATCAGCAGAGATTTTGGCATCATATGCAGGCTATAGCGGTATCCTTTGAGATAAATTCGCCTGGTAAGCCCCGGATAAAGTTTTTCCGCAGCCATCTGCATTTGGAAGGAAAACGATAAATTATCCTGTATATAGGGATTTTTCAGATATTCGATATTTCCATTCTTTTTGGTTCGGCTTAATCCATTAAAGAACATAATCCTTCCGGTCTGTTTTCCGTTAATCTCCGTCACCAAATGCGTGGTTTCCGGTACACCGTCTCGATGCAAATCAATGACCACCTCAATACTTGGATTCTGATTTAAAATTTCTTTTACTCCAGCCTCTGCCATCTGATAAGCCTTACTTCTATCTAACTTTCCATTAATCAAATCATACACCCCATTGTGGTGTAGGGTTTCAATTCCTTTTGCATTCAAAAGTTCCGACAGATATCTTCCCATTCCAACAATACTCGTATTGCTGTCACCGGCAACTGAGTCCTTATAGGCCTCCTGTGAGTGGGTATGAAAAATCAAGATTTTCGGTCCCTTTTTTTGATTGTTTATTTTCATATCACGACCGAGCAAATCATCCACATTTAATTGGTCAGGACCAATCGTTGTAGTGCTGTCTACCGTATAATAGTTACTCAGCAAATAATTGAAATCTCTCAATTTTTCAATAGAAACCGTTGAGGTTTGCGTATTTTGTGCAGGCTGAACCGGCTTTGCCTGCTGTGTGACGGTTTCTAAATCTTCACTCATGGTATATTCATCATTTTCCTGTTGTGCCAGAATCATTTCATAGGTGAATGAATCCTCAACCTCCGCCTCAGGTGGTGTATTTTCACTCATATATGCATAAAGTGGTAAGATTCGCTTCACTATTGCTTCATTCCAATCCCATTCTGTTTGTCCACCAACAGCATAAAACATTGCCGGATAACATAACTTCTCTGCATATTCTCGTAAATTAGGAATTTCCCCAAGCAAAAACATTCCGCAAAGAATGATAAGAAGTACTTTTGATTTCAATCGTCTAGCTCCCCATTAGTTTCTATAATCAAAAATATGCTTATCAAAGCTTTGTTAGACCTAAGCACTATGTGTAAATAATAAATTTAAACCTTCCGCAATGGTTGCTCCAATTCGGTCAATGGATTCATCAATATCTTTTGGTGTGACAAACATGCCATACAAATGGGGTGCTATCAAGTCCTGAATCACCTCGTATTTATCGTCATCCTCCAGCACAGATATTAAATTTTCCATAGTGTCTTGAACAATGACATCGGCTGAAACAACTGTTGGAACCCCAATTGCCACTACCGGAATCCCAAGCGTTTCCTCACTTATCTCGTTGCGATGATTTCCTACACCGGAACCCGGATGAATGCCTGTGTCAGCAATCTGAATGGTTCGGTTTAATCGCTTGGTATTTCTTGCTGCCAACGCATCAATGACAAACACAACATCCGGACTCACCGTATCTACAATACCCTTTATAATTTCATAGGTCTCCATTCCGGTTTGAGCCATAACACCAGGTGCAATGGCACTCACCATCTGACAGGCCTCTTCCCCCATTGCATATTTCCCATATTCTTTCACAATATGCCTTGTTACATTTAGGCAGTCAACTGTGTGAGGTCCCAGAGCATCCGGTGTCACATTTCGGTTGCCAAGCCCAACAACCAATGCAGTGTACTCTTCTTTGTCTAGTTCTAAAATGTCACCCACATATTTTGCAAGCTTTGCCGATATTGCTTTATTATAGTCTTCCTCTGCCTGAACCAGATTTGCCATCTCCATTGTAATATAGGTCCCAATTGGCTTTCGCATGGCCTTCGCGCCATTTTCTGTTAGGATTTTCACCTCCGTTACGCGAATCTCATACTCCTCGTCGTAAAATTCCTCCACACTCACTCCTGAAATCTCTACGTCATCAGACTCGTAACGTTCCTTGTCCTCCAACGCCAAATCGGTATGAATATTGTAACTTCCAAGCATAGTTTCTCCCTCCGCAACTTTCTTCCACTAATCTCTATTTTTAGCAAAAAAAATGGAAATATGTATTTTAGCAAAAAAATGGAAATATGTATTGACATTTAAGTTTTATTATCTTAAAATATACCAGTATGTACCGGTAGATCGTTCCGTGTCTTGGTCTATCGAACACGAAATATGGAAACAATATCTTACTAATGGAGGTGTTCACATTGGCTAACATTAAATCAGCAAAGAAAAGAATTTTAGTTAACGAAACAAAGGCTGCTAGAAATAAAGCAATCAAATCAAGAGTTAAAACAGCTATGAAAAAAGTTGACGCTGCTGTTGCTGCTAACGATAAGGCAGTTGCTGCTGAGGCTTTAAAAGCTGCTATCGCTGAAATCAACAAAGCTGGTAGCAAAGGTGTTTATCACAAAAACACATGTGCAAGAAAAGTTTCTCGTTTAACAAAAGCTGTTAACGGAATTGCTTAATTTTGAACATATAATATGAATTAGAAAAAGACAACCTACCGTCATGGGTTGTCTTTTTTGTTCGGTTGCCAGGAATAAAATTCACCAAAAAAGAATCCGATGTGGCCGGATTCTTTTTTGGTGTTATTATAAAGCTTTTTTCAATATTAAATTAAATAAATATATATTTTAATACAAACAATATTGCAAGAATATACATAAGCGGAGTAATCTTCTTATGTTTTCCTGTAACAAGGTTGAGTAATACATAAGAAATAACACCGATTGAAATACCTTCTGAAATACTGTAGCAAAGTGGCATTGCAATCAAGCAAAGATATGCAGGAACAGACTCTGTTAAATCAGCAAAGTCAATTTCAACAACTGAAGTAATCATGAGGAAACCAACATAGATTAATGCAGGTGCTGTTGCAAAACCAGGAATTGCAGTAAATACAGGTGCCAGGAAAATAGCAATTAAGAATAAGAATCCCGTCACAACAGAAGCCAAGCCTGTTTTAGCACCTTCAGATACACCAGCAGAACTTTCAACAAAAGTAGTTGTTGTAGAGGTTCCAAGAACTGCACCTGCAGAAGTTGCTACTGCATCTGCAAATAAAACTTGTTTGATACGTGGAAGTTTTCCATTTTCATCTAACATTTTTGCTTTATTTGC
>JAZOMR010000073.1:0-4192 GCA_045654105.1 Faecalimonas sp.
CGTAAGATTACTTCAGGACTTGTCCCTTTTAAGAGTACTGCTTTTCCACCTTCCAAGAAGCTACCAAACCAGTGCATTTTCGCACCTGTGTGATATAACGGCGGAATACACAAGAACACGTCTTCTTTTCTTGTGCTATGATGATTCTGCTCTACCTTGCATGCATGCATCAAACTGGTGTGATTATGTAAAATTGCTTTCGGAAAACCAGTTGTTCCGGAAGAAAAATAAATGGCTGCATCATCTTCATCATTCAATCGAATCATCGGAGACTGGCTAGAGCAATTCATGGTCTGAGCCAAGTAATCCTCTGCATAAATCGGTGTATGTTCTCCTACAAAGAACAGCAAACGATTTGTCATAATTTCATCTGCTATTTCTTCCACACGACCGATGAATTCAGGACCAAATACAAGAATGTCTGCTTCTGCAAGCTCCACGCAATATTTAATTTCATCTGCTGAATAACGGAAATTTAATGGAACTGCCAATGCACCTGTCTTTAAGATTCCGAAATAGATTGGAAGCCATTCCAAACAGTTCATTAACAGAATTGCAACCTTGTCTCCTTTTTTTATTCCACGTTGAAGCAGAAGGTTCGCAAACCGATTCGCTTTTTCATTAAATACATTCCATGTAATTTCACGACGATAATAACTCGGTGAGTTTGACTCAATGAGTTCATATTCCTTCCAAGTTACTCTTCTATTATCTTTAATTTCAGGGTTTACCTCTACAAGGCAAACTTCATCTCCATATAACTTACAATTTCGCTCCAAAATTTCTGTAATTGGCATATAAGTACCTCTTTTCTCGGATTGTTTTACGCTTTAACGCGTCAACGTATGAAACATTATATCATAGAGACAGAAAAAAAGGAAGACATAAATCTTCCTTTTTTATATTTTGTAAGAAACAAGACTCTTTCTTCTAATAATCTAGGCACGCTCTGTCTTTTACATATGGTCTAACATAGGTATCTGCAACTCGCACATGTTCAGGATGCTTTGCATAAGCAGCAATATCCTCTGCTTTCTCCAATGTGGTTACAAGGGCAATATCATGTGTGCTTGATGAAATTGGATTACTAACAAATTCAACTGTTAAAAGTCCTGGAACTTTGCCAACAAGTGCTTTTAAGTTTTCTTCCATTGCTGCCTTTAATGCAGCTTTATCATCTTCCTCAATTTCATCTTTAAAATTCCACATAACAATATGATTTACCATAATTTATTCCTCCGTTTATCTGTTATTATCAAATTATGTATAAAAGTTTATCATATTTACCTTGAAAAAGAAAGATAAAGTGCTATAATAACCTTTGTAATTTTAAAGGGGGATACATATGTCAGACTTACAAACGAAACAAGATACGCAAGTCAAATTCCGACCACATATCGGTATGCGTAACATGAAAACTGCAATATCAGCAACCTTAGTTGCGTTTTTATATTTTTTAATCAAACGAAATCCGACGTTCGCCTGTATCGGTGCCGTATTCGGCATGGGCAGGGATATGGAAGATTCGAAATTGAATGGCGGGAACCGTTTGTTTGGTACAATCTTTGGTGGTGTTATTGGGATGCTTTTATTTCCAGTTTACACACTCTTTTATCCGGATGGTGGGCATCATATGCTACTACTTGTTTTCATTTTTGTAGGAATCATTTTATTGGTATTAACCAGTTTGTTTTTTCAATGGCCGGGTGCCATTCAACCAGGTGGAGTTGTTTTATGTATTATCTTACTAAATACTCCGGTTGATACATACATGTCATATTCTTTAAATCGTATTTTAGATACAGCTGTTGGTGTTATTGTTTCAATATTAATCAACTACTGGTCTCCACGTGAACGTGTTGTTCATGTGTTAACTAAGATGGGATTACGTAAACATGAAGATAAACAGTAAACGATATTTAAAGCTCCTTGCAAAAACAAGGAGCTTAATTAATGTCACTCTATAATTGTATTATCCAAAATATATTGCTCCAAAATTGCAGCAGCCATACCAACCAATTCGGCGCATGGGCGTTTTTTATAATATTCATCTGTGCGTTTATCTGGTGCCGGACCTTCCTTTTCTTTACCAAGTCCTAAAAGTTCACGACATACAATGGAACCATTTAGTGCTTCAAATTCTTTTGCAAGTTGTTGGATTCTTGCATAATGTTCCATCTTTCTATCATAATCTTCTGGATCATCATATCCATACAATACACCGGCAACTAAAAACATTCCGGAAACCGCTCCGCAAACTTCACGCAACCGTCCCATGCCTCCTCCTAAAGAGGAACTAAGTTTAAGCGCCACATTTCGGTCTATATGTAATTTGTCTTCAAATGCAAGGAATACTGCCTGTGAGCAGTTATAACCTTCCTTAAATAAATCCATTGCTTTTTTTGCATAAATGCTTTTATCTATATCGTTCATAATCACTTTTTTCCTTTTTATAAATTTTAACAATAATATTCGATTTTCCCATAGAAATCGTACCATTTTTCAATTACTTCTAGACTTCTTGCTTCGATAATTCGCATAATATTTCGTAATGCAACTTTAGGAATATTGGAGTTATTATTAGCAAGCAAACATTTTCCGGCGCTTGTTATCCATATTTTCGTTGCATTTGCTTGTGGTGAACCTTCAGCTATATGAACATGAATTGGCTCAATTGGTTCACCTTCATTTGCCCAAAAGTAAACCCAATAAGAACCTATTTTAAAAACTTGAGGCATTTTCAAACCCCTTTCCTTTTGCAAATTCAATAATTAAGTGTGCTGTTGATTTGATAATATCAAGATATTTATTTACTTCATCTTCATTAAATCCATACACATCATCTAATTCGTATAATGGTAAATAACAAGTTAATCGATGAAAACAATCCTTTGGATCTGGTTTCTCAATATATACTTTTACTTTTCCATCAACAAGAACATCTGAATGTACGATTTCCGTATTATCATCTAATGTCATAAACGGATACATCATATAAATCACGTTCCTTTCATTGTATATTGTTCATATATACATTATAAATTATTACATAAGCGATAGCAAACAATATTTGTTTATTATTTATGATACGGTTCATTCGAAATAATGCGATAACTTCGATACACCTGCTCCAACAAAATTACTCTCATCAACTGATGTGGAAATGTCATTTTTGAAAAACTAAGTGCATAATTGGACTTTACAAGTACTTCCTTTCCAAGTCCAATGGAGCCACCAATAATAAAGATGATATGGCTTGTCCCCTGTACACCAAGCTTGTCTATCTTGTCAGCCAACTCTTCCGATGACAACTGTTTTCCACCAATCTCAAGCGTAATAACATATGCATCGTCTTTTACATATTTTAGGATACGTTCCGCTTCTTTTGAACGGATACTGTCTTCCACAACTTCACTGGCATTGTCAGGTGTCTTTTCATCCGCAACCTCTATTATCTCTAACTTGCAATATTTACTAAGGCGTTTGCTGTACTCTGCGATGGCATCTTTTAAATACTTTTCTTTTATCTTTCCAACAGTAATTACTGTAATCTTCATTTTTTATTCTCCGTCTTACCCTATATAGAAATCCATAATCAGCATTGTAATAAATCCAAAAAGCAATGAATAGGTCGCCATCTGTTCATATCCATGACTATGTGTTTCAGGTATCATTTCATCACTGACAACATAGATCATTGTTCCGCCTGCAAATGCCAGCGCAAATGGTAAAATCGCTGTTGCAACAGATACTGCCGTGAATCCAATCAATGTTCCTATGATTTCTATTACACCAGTAAAGCTTGCAATCAAGAATACGCGCCATTTGGAAACACCTGCCATAATAAGTGGTGATACGATAATCATACCCTCCGGAATATTCTGTAATGCAATACCGAGTGCAACAGTAATTGCATTTCCGATATTGTCACTTCCAAAACCTACTCCTGCAGCAATTCCTTCCGGCAGATTATGTATTGCAATTGCCATGACAAATAGCATAACCTTATTAATCGAACTTTGTGACTCTGTGTGCGTTTCCTGATCTATTCCCGTAATACGATGTAAGTGAGGTGTGATTTTATCCGCAAAATTAAGGAATAACGCACCTGTCAGGATACCAATTGCGGTAATCCAAATATTCCCCTCTTCCATAGATGGCAAAATAAGACCTAATACAGCCGCAGCAAGCA
>JAZOMR010000074.1:0-14913 GCA_045654105.1 Faecalimonas sp.
AACAAATAATAGAACAAGTGCATTGCAGGATGTCGTAAGAGCAATGTATTTATACAATCAAGCGGCTAATGATTATGCAGGAGGAGGTCAATAAACATGAAAGAAAGATATATTACACCGGAAATTGCAGTAGTGGAATTACCTTTATGCGATATTGTCACAACCAGTAATGAGAATGAACTTCCTTTTGAGCCAGCATCGTTAGAGTGGTAAATTTTCAAGGAGAATGACTGTGAAGAAGAAATATGTATGGTTCGGTATTACAGTAATTATACTGATTGTTCTTGCAATTGTTATCCTATCGGATTCCAAAGAGAGCGGTAAAAATGATGACCGTACAAATATTGAGAATCATGTGGAAGAAGAGGACGGTGAAACGCCTGTCCTCTCTACACAGACTCCTGAAACGGATGACAAGCAAGAAACGGATAACGATAAAAATGAAAATAAGACATCTAATTCAAATACAAAGGTTCCTGGTAAGCAGGAAACTAATAAGCAGGAAACTAATAAGCAGGAAACTGGCAAACAAGATATAAATAAGGAAGAATCTAACACAGAGGATTCCGAAAAACAAGAACCTGATAAGGAAGATGGTGAAACAGAGGATTCTGAGGAACAAGAGTCTGACCAGAAGGATACTCCAATTGAATTACCATTTGTTCCTTATTAATAAAACAAAAATCTGTAAAAACAGGGAGGAGTGTACAAACATGTACAGAATGATCAAAAAGAAAGCAGTAGGTTGTGTTTTGTTGCTGGCCATGATAGTTACTATGTTCAGTCAATCTTCACTAACTGCTGAAGCCGTCAAGGTTAGTGACATGGATTATACTGTCAGTCTGAAGGGAAGTTATGTCTACATCGGGAACGAAATTCCGGGACCGATAGAGATAGGGCAAGAATATTACATGACATATACAGTGCAAAGTGCACCGGTTGCGTCAATGAACCAGCAAGGACTTATTGGTGCCACTGATATCAAGCAGAGACATCCTCACATGAAGGGCGGATATATAAGATGGACATCCAATGAAGAACATAGCATGATGAAAGAAGGATACACTTATTTTATCAAGTTCGTTGCAGCGAAAGGTGGTTTTACCTATAACATTACCCGCGCCAAAGATGACAAGGTAGAAAGAGTTATTTTAGATCAATATTGGGGAACTCAAGTAAAGGGTTACAGTCATTTTGGTGTATGGATTTCGGGCGATATACAGGCGGAATTAATTAAAGTGCACTGTTATGATGCAACAGGAAAAGACCTTGGTGTGAAAATTTCGGCAAATCAAGGAACTGTTATTAAAAATGAAGTGTTTGAAAAGAATACGAAGGTGAAACATTCTTATGAGATAGAAATCAAGGATAAATATAATGTGGCGCTTAGTAATTTGAGAAAACCAACAAGTGACGTAGTTTTCATGGAATACAAGGTGGAAGCGGCAGATGTGTCTTTGTCACAGGAAGGACTCAGCCTTTCTAAGACACCATTAAACACAAGGCCGTATCAGTCAGGATTTTTAAAGTATACAAAATATGAAAAACCAGAGACAAATCCTTTACTATTGGATCCAGGTGCTGAGTATATTGTAAAGTTTGAGAAAATTAAGAATGGATTTGAAGCAGTTGTTCAAAAGACGAAAAACGGAGAGAGAACAATGATTCGATTTGACCAATCTCAAACGGGAAAATCAAACAATGACTCAAAGTGGTTTTCTTTATGGTTTGGGGATTCTGAAACATACCCTGTAAACACTCTCCATTTGAAAGATTTTAAATGCTATGATTCGAATGGAAACAATCTTGCCGTGCAATGTAATCAGGCAATGAAAATCAAACATTACGGAGAAATTGAAGACTATGCAAGTTCTGTAGCAACCTATTATTGTGAAGAAAACGGAAATTTATTTGCACTATACGAAGAGAATACAATGAAATATACCAAGGATGGAGTTACAACGGAAGGTACATATAATATTGTAGACGAAGTGCTGACTACTAAATTGGATGGAATCGAAGAGAAATATGAATATTTGCATCTCAGAGCTACAGACAGTTCGGGCAATGTTTACAGGCGTCTAAAAACATACACAGTGGATTTTGAAACCTATACAGATATGGAAATTGAAAGTCAGGAATTGTCAAATGATGCTGGATATTTATTAATGCGTCCGACAGACCCGATTATGGAAGGCAAAGAGTTTGATGGTTGGTATACAGGCGAAGGAAAGAAATTTGAGTTTGACACGATTGTTACGCGTTCGACCACTTTATATGCGAAATATTTGGGAGATGAAGTTGAAGTCCAAGATGATGTAGAAGTTGATTCCAAACCAATATGGCCAATTGTTATAGGGGCTGTTGTTCTTGTGGCGGTTGCAGCAACGGTGACAACTGTTGTAGTAGTACGAAGAGGTGGAAAACATGGTAGTAATGAAGAAGAGTAAAAAGAGAAATTTGTTCATTTTGTTTGCTATTTCCATTCCGGTGATTCAGTGGTTGATTTTTTACGTATACGCTAATTCCTCATCTGTTGTAATGGCGTTCTTGGATAGGAACGGACAATTAACGTTGGGTAATTTTGTACGTTTCTTTAAGGAACTGACGGGGCCGAATGACGAGCTAAGAACTGCATTTAAGAATACGTTCCTAACCTTTGGAATAACGTTGATTTCATATCCGTTTCAAGTTTTAGTTTCGTATTTTATCTATAAGAAGATTCCTGGTTCGACGTTTTATCGCATCGTATTCTTTTTGCCGATGATTATTTTTTCGATTTGTACAACTATGATGTTCAAGAATGTCATCGGAACTAACAGTGCATTAACGGCAAAGATTGGGGAATGGTTTAATGACGGAATGATACCGGAGATATTGGTGGACTCGCGTTTCGCAAATAAAGCAGTCTTACTCCACATGATGTGGCTTGCATTTCCGGGGAATTTGATTATTCTTGGAGGAACTTTTGCACGAATACCGCAAGAAGTGTTAGAGTCTGGCTATGTTGATGGTACAACGCCGTGGAGTGAATTTACCCGAATTGTTGTTCCTATGGTGTGGCCGACGGTTGCATTGCAGATGGTATTGATGTTCTGTGGTATTTTTTCAGCTTCCGGACAGGTATTCTTGATGACAGAAGGAAAGTATGGAACGATGACGTTTAGTGCATGGATGTTTATACAACTTGTCAATTTTGCAGGTGACAAAAATTCTTCTGCGATTTTCAATTACATGTCTGCAATCGGTGTACTTATTACAACAATTGCAGTAACACTTTCATTGTCGATAAGAAAATTTACTGACAAAGTGTTCAATGACGTGACATATTAGGAGGCGAAAGAATGTTTAAAAGTTTACAAAGAAAATCTACCGGAGAGAAAATTCTGTATTGTTCCGTATCCGCTATTTTTATGGTCGTGGCATTGAGTTACATATATATTCTAGTGTGGACCGTGATTAGTAGTTTGAAGACGCATACGGAGATTGTTATGAATCCTTTTTCGCTTCCGGCTAAATGGCAATTTCAAAATTATTTAGAGTTACCGGAACTATTTAACGTAAATGGTCACACTTTTTTTAGTATGCTGTTTAACAGTGTTTGGTTTTCTGTAGTAGGCTCTATTATAATGCAATTTGTATCAGTTACATTTGCTTATGCTTGTACAACGTATTCATTTCCAGGTTCGAAATGGATATATCCGATTATACTAGTGATGCTTACATTGCCTATTTATGGAACGGGTGGCGCAGTATATAAAATATATTATTATTTGGGTTTGGTAGACACTTATGCACATGTATTGGCTAGTGCATCGGGATTCAACACGTTTTTCCTATATTATACGGCTTATGTTAGGAATCTTTCATTGACATATGTAGAAGCTGCGGCGATGGATGGAGCAGATGATTTCCAGATATATTTTAGGGTCATGTTACCACAGATAAAACCATTATTTTTTGCAAACTTTGTAGTTTGTTGGCTGGGGTCATGGAATAATTATGAGAGCGCAATGATTTATTTGCCGAATTTACCGACACTTCCTGTTGGAATCTACCAATTCAATGTGGAAATGATCTATCGAGCGAGACTAGATGTTTTGTTTGCAGCATGTTTCATCGTGACGATACCGGCATTGATTATATTTGGTCTTTTTAATAAGACTTTGACTGAGAGTGTGTCTATTGGCGGAATTAAAGGTTAGGAGGAAAAAAGATGAGAAAGACAAAAAAAATTATTGCATTATTATTAAGTGCTTGTTTAGTTGGAGGATGTTTGGCCGGATGTGGCAAAAAAGCTGGTAATAAAAAGGTGAACAATTCAACTACTGAGATCGAAATTTCTGTTTGGAATTCAGGATTAGGAGTTAAGTGGCTTGAAAATATTATAGAAGGGTTTGAGAAGGCATATCCAAAGTATAGCGTACGTTATGTTGCATCAGCAAGTGCATCAGCAACACTCGCAACGTTTGGCATGGAGGATATTGATACTGTAGACTTATATCTTTCACATAGAGCAACCACAAGCAATAGATTTATGGAGCCATTGGATGATGTGCTGGCAACTACTGTGGATGGGGAATCTAGAAGCATCAAAGAGAAGTTTATCGGTGCTTATCTTGAAACAGAAGAGCACTTGGACGGACATTATTATACATTGACATACGGTGGTGGAATCGTTAGTTTTGTGTATAATGCAAAGATTTTCAAAGATGCAGGCATCACTCAGATGCCGAGAACAACAAAAGAGTTTGTTGCATTATGTGATAATCTATACGATAAAGGTATTACGCCTCTTTGCCACTTTACATCGGGTGGGTATTATGAATACCTGTTAAATGTATTTACAGCACAATATGAAGGATACGATTATTATGTGAATAATCTCTACAGAAATACGGATGCTGATGGAACTACACCTAGCAAGGAAGCCTTGATTAAGAAAGATGGCCGCTATCAAGCATTAAAGGAGATGGAAAAATTCATTACTCCAGATTATACAATGCTTGGTTCTAATACGAAATCTCATACGGAAGTTCAGACAATGTTTATCAACGACTCAGCAGCAATGATGTTCAATGGTTCATGGCTTAAGAACGAGATGATTAACACAGGAAACGTAGATGATTTAAGAACGATGCGTATACCGGTTGTTTCTTCTATTATTGATAAGCTTACTACAGTGAAGAGTGATGCGGACCTTAGAACTGTGATTTCTGCAATTGACGAAGTTACAGAAGGAAGCAAGAAGGAATCTGATTTCGCTTCGGGAGACAACTATGTGATTGGTGACTTGACGATTTCAGCAGATGATTGGAATACCGTTTTCCAAGCTAGAAACATGGTTGCATCTAATTATGGTGGTTCAGATGCATTTATTCCTGAATATTCGAATGCAAAGGAAGGCGCGAAACTTTTCTTACAATATATGTACTCAGATGAAGGTATCAAAACGTACTCAGAAACGATTGGTGTTCCACTACCACTTGTAATGAGTAATGGGGAGGGATTTGATTATTCTTCTCTTACAGAAATTGAACAGAGACAGTTTGAATTGGTATACACTGCTAAGTATTTTGTTGACTCAAATATTGCAAGCAAAGGGAGAATATTTACAGATAATGGTATAAATATTATGGCGAATATCTCTTATGTGGATAAGATGAGTGCGTTGAATAAGCAGGATCGTGTGTCTGCAGATGTAATCTGGAAGTCTTTCGAGGACAAAGTCGAGGATCAGTATGAAAAGATTTGGATTAATAATATAAAGTGAGGTGAAAATTCATGAAAAGGTTTCTTGGATTGATTTTAGTTCTCGTAACGGCGCTTCTTGCAGGAAGCACCGTTGCGACACCTGTTTTGGCGGGTGAACGAACAAGCATGACAACGTTCATGGATTCAACCGGTGCATTGAATGAAATGGACTGGAACCGAGGTGATGAAAATATTACATGTACGGATGGGAAATTAGTCATTGCGGGTGATACAAGCACTGCTGATACAAAGATTATTTCAAAAACGAAAGCTCTGGTGCATTCAGCAGTAAAAGAAATGATTAACGTTTCAGCTTCTCTGCGCTTGACGGCGTTACCGAAGGGAGAAAAGTTTATATTGGCATTTGGTTTAACAGGAGTTGAGGCGTACCAAGGTGATAATGGAAATATTGAAGTTACTTTTGAAAATAATAATGGTATTCAGTGTTCTATCATTATGTATCAAGGTGGCGAAGCAGTTGAACTCATGGGGCGTAAGAAGATTTCTGTTTCCATGAATAAAGAGTTTGCATTTAATGCCAACATCACAAACGAAGGCTTATTTACAGTTAAGATAAATGGTTCATCTATTTATAGTCAAAAACTTCCAGTGAGCGGAGAGGGCCGATTTGGAATTATACAGACCGGTAATTGCGGTGCTGTATTTACCAAGTTGGAAAACAAATGTAGTTTTTATGATCAACCTCAAAATTCCAATATCTTCGAAGATTTTGAGGATGGTGAATTCAATACAAACGAGCTTGTTGCTCATATGCTGTCATCAAACGGACTTGAGCCAGTTAATCATAGTGTTCAGGATTTAAACGGCAACAAAGTGATGATGTTCCGCAATGTGGAGAAGGCGTATTTATCAACGGCCCAAGAATATTCGAATTTTGAACTTTCTTTTGATGTTCCGTATTATTTGCGTCAGGAGTTATATGATGATAATGGTGATTGTATTGCCTATAAATGTGGTGCATTCGCTATAACACTTGGAGAGCCTACTGCATATCCGAAAGGGGCTAGTGATTATGCGAAAGGTATAGATTGGATAGAGTTTGGATCTACTTATGCATCTAGTGTATCATTGAAAAAATATCAGGTAAACACGAAAGACTTAGGCATTTTTGATGCGGATAGCGTAAGCGATGGCTTTTCTGTAAAGCTGAGTGTTATTGATGGACACAGTATTCTACAACTGAAAAAAATTGACGCAAAGCAATGGATTACCGTGGCAGAGGCTGATTATGAAAGTTTCCGAAGTGGATATATTTCTATATGGTCACTACGCAATGGTAATTTTGCAATTGATAACTTCAAACTTGAAAACAAGGATGATAATCCAAACCTTGTTGAACCTGAATATCATGGTTCAAAGTTTGTTGTAGAAGATTTCAAGTATGAACCATCACCACTTGTTTTTAGAGAGGATGTAGAAGGTGTGGTAGAAGAAGAAAAAACCAGCGTAACTCCTATTTTGCCATTGGTTCTCGTGTCAGCCGGAAGTGTAGTTGTAGTGGCTGTTATTATTGTATTAGTTCTCAAATCAAAGAGAAAAAAGCGGAATGGAGGAATACAAAATGACAAAAATGAAATGGGTTAAATCTTCTTTGTGCATTACTCTTGCTTTTGTAATGGCATCAAGTTTTGTAGGATGTGGTACCAAAAAGGTATCGTCTTCAGAAGTTAAACCGATGGAGATTGAGGAAGTATATAAATATAGTTTTGAATGTCTCGGTTCGGATGTTATGCCTATCATGGGGTTTTATGGTCCGGAAAGAACTGTATGGAGTAGTATGGGTAATGACATGCCGGATTTCTTGACAGATGAATATTTCCAAGCAATCGCTGATGTAGGTGTCAATGTAATGAGTTACACACAACTAGATTATGCAAATACCCCAGATAAAGTACGTAAACTGCTGGACTTAGGTGCAAAGTATGGTGTTGGTATTAGCGTAACCGATTCACGTATCTGTAGCGATGCAACAAAGACTCCAAATGTAGAGTCTATTGAACAACTGGATGCTTTCTTAAGTGAGTATGCAGATCATCCGGCATTTGCATGCATCCATGTAGTTGACGAGCCTGGTATGGAAGGTTTTCGTGCAGCGCAATCTGAAATCCCAGATTTCGCTAACTTGTTTGATATGTTACATCAGTTAAAAATACCTGCTTATGGAACCGTGTTTTCTAATCTGAGCCAGCCACAGGATCTGTACGCAGAATATTTGCAAGCTTGGAAAGATACAGCAAAATTACCATATTTGCAGTATGACTTTTATCTTGATGAGGCAAACGCAGGTTTGCGATATGCACGTAATTGGTTTGAAACTATGAGTACAATTCGAAGCGAAGCAGAAGAAGGTGGAATACCGTTCTGGGTATTTGTGCAGGCAGGTGCACAGTGGAACGATGCTAGAAATTACTTTGATTCACAAGGATATTATCCGTTAGAGGGTTTGACACGTTGGAATGTAGGTGCAGCCTTGGCTTTTGGTGCAAAAGGTATTAACTATTTCTTGCTTACACAGCCTTTACACTTTGCGCTCGCAGAGACTAATTTTTACGATTTTGAGAGAAATGGTCTGATGGGTGCAATTGGAAATAAAAATAGATGGTACTATTATGCACAGCAAATCAATGCGCAGATTGCTGCAGTAGATAGTGTTCTTATGAATTCAGTAAACAAAGGTATTATTGCATCTGGTGAGAATGCGAAGACTGATTTGTCTGCTACTAAATATCTCATGGAAGGAACTTCATGGAGAGAACTCGCAAATGTAGATGGAGATGCAATGATTGGATGCTTTAATTATCAAGGAAAAACAGCACTCTATGTTCTTAACTATGATTATGAATATGCACAAAAAATCAAACTTGATTTTGTGGACAATTGTAATGTGACAATTATTCAAGATGCAGTAGAAAGACAAGAATGTGGAGAAAGTCTAACATTAACACTTTCAGCAGGAAACAGTGCACTTGTTGTATTTGAATAGGAGGAGGACAATGAAAACAAGTAAATTCAAAAAGATAGTATCATTAGTATTAGCGTTCTGTCTTATTGCTACCATGTTGCCGGCAATGCCTGCGGCAGCCACCGAGAATAATGAGACAAGGACTCTGGTGTTTAGTGAGAATTTTGATGATAAGTATAATGCAAATGACACGGAAGATCTCACAAAACTCACTGATGCTGGATGGGGTGCATGGTCGTCCAATTCAGTTAATTATGGAGGACAAGGAGTTCAATTTTACGATTCAAATGGTGATACGAGTTTGAGACTCTATCACAGAGGACAAACTAACAAGACTGGTGTGTACACTCCGTATATCGACGTACAGGGAGGAGACCAACTCGTAATCAAGTTTGATATGTATGCTAGTTATGATGGAAGTAATAGTGCTACCGATTGTCTTAGATTGTTGGGATGTACTGGTGAAGAAGATAGAACACAGTTTGCAAGTTATGAAGAGAAAAGCACGTTTACAGCAGTCAAAGGGTGGCAGTATGGTTTGGAATATACAGTTACTGTTCCAGAAGGAGTTACTAAGTATGCCATTGCTTTTGCACTTCATACTAGAAATGACTGGCAAAACCTTTATCACATTAATAATGTAGAGATTTATAAATTAGTCGAAGACAATGAAGAAATGACTCCTATTGAGTCCTTGACTCCGTGGACTATTAATACAATTGGATTAAAGGATCCTTCAGTGCTTGATCCTAATATTGATCCAAACAAACATTCATTTTTCCAAAGTAATAAAGAAGCGACACTGGATGGAAAGGCTTTTGTGACAAAGGTTAAATTTGCAGAAAAAGAAGAAAATTTGACAGGTACTCAGTACATCAGACTAGTTTTGGGGTACTGTCACGACGATACAGGATTGTGTTTTGATGCAAAAGCTGGAGGCGTATTGGAGTTTTTCTATAATGATGGTACTGGCAAAAGGGCATCAGCTACAACAATTACCTCGAAAGAGGCGGGAGTACAGTTAGTAGGGAACACCTTTGAACTTGCTGTCACTACGGAATTTGTGAATAATGATGGAACTAATACAGATGTTAAAGTGGGAATTTACTTTAATGGAGTTGCTTATAAGGGAGAGTACATTGTCGTAAAAAATGTAGCTGTTAGCTCTTTGACTCAAGGCGTATTAGGACATCATTGGGGAGCAAGGAATGAAACACTCACTCTTAGCGTTCCTACAAGATATAGAGAACCAGGAAGTTATCCGACTATCACAGATGAACTTTCGGGAGTTGACTTCGGATTGGAAAATGTGACAGTACAAAACCAAGAAAAGATTGGTGTTTGCGATGACCAATCACTGGTATCTACGGCAGTCACAATGAACATGAGCATTCCAAATAAAGCGAACAACACTCTGTATTTTGGTGGGCAAACATCAGGCATTCGTTTGTTATCAAAAGGCAACGGTAACATCGACGTGGCTTATGTGGATAGCACAGGCACACCTCGTGCGATAGAGACACTACGAGCAGATAAAGCAGGTGTGGCAGCTTTGACAGACTGTGTATTAGAATGGCGTTTTGCATTCCAAATCAGTGAAACAGATGTTAATAAGGGAGATTTGCGTTTATCTATCTTTGTTAATGGCAACTTATATGAATTTAAAGCCTTTGAAGTAAAGGGTGTGGAAATTAGTAGTTTGAAGCGCATGATTGCTATCAATGCAAACAATGCAAAGTACACAATATCGGAAGCAATCTTTAAGGGACTCACATACAGTGACTTCTCAATTTTAGATACATATGTTTCTAATGAAGATGTTGCAGAAGCAAACTATGAGAAATACAATTTCTATGACAAGGAAACGCTCGATAATACATCAGTTTCCGGTGTGCTAAATATGTCTTCTTATGTAGGCGGTTCAAGAATTTGTATTGGCGGTTCTAATTGGAACGGTTTTAATGTGCTTAGCTGTCCGGATGGAAGAATACAGATTGTGTTTACTTTAGCAGATGGAAGTCATAAGAATATCTGTCATTTAACACCACAACAAGCAGGCGTAGATTCATTGTTGGATACAGATGTTAATCTGAAATTCACATTTGATGTCTTTAAAACCAGCGAAAAGCATGCGGATGTCAAACTTGGCATATTTGTAAATGGCAAGTTGTATAATGACAAGTATCTGTATGTAGATAATCTAGATCTATCGCAACTTACAAGAACCCTTTTTGTATGGGTTGGTAAAGGAAGAGGACCATTTGCTTTAAAATCAGATGCAGTAACGGAAGATTTTGGTATCTATGGTTTTGATTCAAACTGGAAAAAGGCATTAGGCTTGTAGTAGATAAAGGCAGGCGCGAAAGGATACGCGCTTGCCTTTAATGGCTTTGCTAAAAAATAGTAAAAAGGAGTATACCATGCAATTTGTTGAAATTTTAAGAGAGAAAAAGAGAAATAATCCAGGAACTAGAACGCCAATTATTGCCTTTTTGGGTGATAGCGTGACACAAGGTGTTTTTGAAGTGTATCAAAAGGATGACAAGATGGAGGTTGTGTTTGATAGTTCTTTTACTTATTCGGAAAAGGTAAAGGAATTATTGGCGCTCCTTTATCCGACAGCACCTGTATCTGTAGTGAATGCAGGCGTGAATGGAAGTACTGCAGTTGCAGGATATGAAAGATTGAAGCGGGATGTACTCGCGTTCAAACCGGATTTGTTAGTTGTGTGTTTTGGATTAAATGACAGCAATGCAGAAGAACAAGGTATTGATACTTATAAGGAGGCGTTGCGAAATATTTTCCAAACAGCGAAGCAAGAGAATATCGAAACTATATTTATGACACCAAATATGATGAATACAGATTCAAGTAAGGTTTCTCCGGGAGATATTCTAGAACCATTGGCAGAAATTTTTGCGAAACGTCAAAAAGAGGGCTTGTTTGATGCATATATGGATGCGGCAAGAGAGGTGTGCGCAGAGGAACAGGTAGTACTCTGTGATTGTTATGCAATATGGAAGAACATGTATGAATGTGGTGTGGATACAACCAATCTTTTATCTAATGGATTAAATCATCCGGTGAGAAAAATGCATGAGTTGTTCGCGTGGCAGTTGGTTCATACAATATTGAATAATTAGAGGAGTGGTAGGATTATGAAAACAGTAAAAGACAAACAAATTTTAGTAGGTGCAGATTTTGCAGGTTTTCCATTAAAGGAAGCAGTTGTTGAATATTTAGAGAAAAAAGGTTGGACAGTGACAGATGTGGGTGTTCGTAAAGATTCTGATCCAGACGATACAGACCTTATGTTCCACAGAGTAGGTCTTCGTGCAGGGGCAATGATTTCTGAAGGTGAATTTGAAAGAGCACTTCTTTTCTGTGGTACAGGTATGGGAATTCATATTGCAGCAAGCAAATGTCCACACGTACATGCAGGTGTTGTAGAAAGCGTACCGGCTGCACGTCGTGCGATTACCGGTAATGGCGTAAACGTTCTTGCAATGGGAGCGTTTTATGTGGCGCCAAAGATGGCTTGTGATATTGTTGATGCATACCTTAGTGCAGAACTTGGAACAGATTATGAATGGTGGTATAATTTCTACGAGTTCCACAAACTTGCAATTGATGAGTTGGAAGCATTTGACTATGAAGAGTACAAAGCAAATGGTTTCAAAGTGAATAAATTGGGAGATTTCCCGCTCCAATTGGAAGATAAACCGGAATAGAGCGAAGATATGTGAATTTGGAGGGAATGTTATGCGCATTTTTGTAATCGGTGGAACCGGTCAGATTGGCATGCAATTAGTTCCGATACTTTTGAAACAAGGTCATGATGTTGTAGTGGGGGCGCGTACTAATAAAGTATCTGGAAATTCACTGCTTGAAGGTGCAAGTTATATTGCATGTAATTCTTGGGATAAAGAATGTTTGAAAGAGATAGCTAAAAACGAACAGTTTGATGTAATTATTGATTTTCCAGGAACAGCATGGAATGTATGGGAAATTTTTAAGGATAAAGTGTTACATATTGTTGGATGCGGTTCGTTTTGGATGTACGGAAGACCACATACAGTGCCGACTCCTGAGGTTGCACAAGAGCCTTGTGTTTTTGATTTTTATGCAAAACGTTATCAACACATTTTAGATGCAATTACAGAGTCAAAGGAACATAAAGCTGAATTCACAGCGATTATGCCAACTAATATCTGTGGTCCTGGCAAGATTCCGTTAGATACAAGCGGTGGAAGGGATATCGAAGTCCACAAATCCAATATGCGAGGCGAAATGGTGTATCTTCCGGAAGGGCCGGAGGTACTGCTTGCTCCTTGTGACTGTTATGATTTGGCAATGCTGTTTGCACTGGCAGTCAATCAGCGTGAGAAGGCTGCAGGACAGATATTTAATGCAGGTACGGCGTATGCACTGACAGCAACACAGTTTGTACAGACAATGGGGGATATCTATGGAGTCAATATTCCAATCAGCTATGTCTCATGGAAGGATTATACAGAAACATATAACACGGAGATGGGAGCTTGGTGGCATTTTTATGCGCACATGTATCCAGATATTACGAAAGCCAGAACTTTATTGGGGTATGAGCCGAAATATACTCCGGAGCAGACGCTGCATCGTGCTGGTGAATGGATGAGATTGGAAGGATTACTATAGGAGGTAACAAACATGAATGCACAAGAATTATTAACGATGGCTTTAGAGCAAGAACAAGTTTATCAGTTCCCGAAGTTTGAACGCAGCGATGCATGGGAACTAGGGTGCGACCTTGTAGAATCATGTAAGGAGTATGATGGCCCACTGGCTGTAGAAATCGATATTGCGGGTGTTATGGTGTTTCGTTACTACCCGGCAGGAACAGGCGCGTTTCATGAAATGTGGTTGGAACGTAAGCGAAAGACTGTGCAATTATTGGAGAAGAGTTCGTTGCGTGTGTCAGCAGAATTAAAAACAACTGGGCAGACATTGGAAAAGGATATGATGCTTAATCCAATGGAATACGCGGATTGTGGAGGCGGTTTTCCGTTGCG
This sequence comes from Faecalimonas sp., assembly GCA_045654105.1. GTDB lineage: Bacteria > Bacillota > Clostridia > Lachnospirales > Lachnospiraceae > Faecalimonas. The sequence goes on from JAZOMR010000074.1 coordinate 13,789, forward strand.
TATGAAGGATGGCTGTATCTTTGGATTTGTAGGGGTTTCAGGACTGGCTGATACGGTAGACCATGCCGCATTAATTGGTGGCTTAGACCGCTTCTTTAAGCGACATGGGTATTTATAACATTAGATTGGAGAATGATACATATGCAAAAAAAAATACGTTGGGGTGTTATCGGTGCCGGTGGCATTGCTGACCGCAGAACAATTCCGGGCATGATGCTTTGTGACAATGCAGAGTTAGTAGCTGTTATGGAAATAAACATGGACCTTGCAGAAAAATCCCGTGCGAAGTGGAACTGTAAGAGAGCGTATGACAATGAGGCAGATTTACTTGCAGACCCTGAAATTGATGCAGTATATATTGCGTCACCTGTGGTATGCCACGCGAGACAGGCAATGGCCGCGGCAGATGCAGGAAAACATATTTTGATAGAGAAGCCTTTGGCACTAACTTCGGAAGAAGGCGAGAAGGTTGTTCAGTATTGTGAAGAAAAGGGTGTACAAATAGCAGTTGGGCTTATGATGCGTTTTGGAACTCATGTACAGGAGATGAAGAAAGCAATTGCTGAAAATAAAATTGGGCGAGTTGTTTCTGGTTATGCACAATTCACCTGTTGGTATCCGGATATGCCGGGAAACTGGAGACAGAGTAAGAAGAATGGCGGTGGCGGCTGCCTCATGGATATGGGGGTTCATTGTATAGACCTGATGCAATATATTACCGGAAGCAAAGTAAAAGAGGTAATGGCATTTAATGATACCTTGTCATTCCAGTATGAAGTGGAAGACACATCGACTGTTTTAATGCGGTTAGAAAATGGCTGTCAGTGTGTGGTTCAGTCTAATTTTAATGTTCCGGATGCGGCCGCAAAATGGCGTTTGGAATTTTTCGGTGAGCAAGGTCGTCTTTTGGGAGATAATGTAATCGGTCAAATTGATGGTGGAACATTAGATGCAATGTTTTTGGAAAAACAAGGAGATTACAATGCTACACAGAATACAAATGAGGCTACTGCGATGAGAGAAGAAACAGAATTTGGCAATATGTATGCAAGAGAGATTGAGAGTTTTTCTGATTCAATCTTAAATGGGACTCCGTTAGAGGTACCTGCAGCAGAAGCTGTATAT
>JAZOMR010000075.1:0-5803 GCA_045654105.1 Faecalimonas sp.
CTTATTTCCTCCTCTAAGTTTCAATTGCCCGCTACCAAATACATATACACTAACCATGAACAAACACAGGCAAGCCGCTATCGCACCCAGACGCACCGACATACTTTTTCTCTTTTTCCTAATATCACGAAGTTTGCTTACCTCGTGAATCAATTCATCATCCAACATATTCAACGCATCATGGATATTGTCTTGGTTCATACGTTAAATCCCTCCTTCTGTAGATATGCTTTCAAATTACATCTGGTTCGAAAAAGCATAGATTTTGCTTTTCCTTCACTCATCCCACAATACCTCGCTGCTTCTTTCAGTGAATCCAAAAAATAGTATCTTCCTACAAAGAGATTTCTCTCATCTTTTGACAATGAATGTAAAAATGTATTGATTGCATCCGCTAAAAGTTTTAATTCCATTGATTCTTCCGGCGTACCACCATTTGATAAGCAATCGTCCAGTTCTGTTAGGGACAATGCATACTCTGATGCCCGTCTCTTGTTGCGATTTTTTTTGCGATACATATCAATTGATATTCGTCTGGTAATCTTGCCAAGATAGGTAGATAAAATACTTGGTTTATATGGTGGTATAGAATTCCACGCTGCTAAATATGTATCATTTACACTTTCTTTACTATCTTCATAGTCTGTAAGAACATTATGTGCTATCTTTAACAGATAATGTTCATACTTTACTTTTGTCTCTTCAAGAGCCTGCTCATTTCTCTCCCAATAGAGTGCAACAATATTTTCATCCGTCATTTTATAAATCCTCGCTATTTCACTTCTGCTCCGCCCCATTCTACAACAGTAAATCCCTTTCGTTCAAATGGTGCAATTGTAGGTTCCTCTATCTTGATTGGTGCTTCCACTTCCTTGTATGCCATAAACACACGCAAAACACTATCCGGTTCAGGCGTTATATGAAGTTTTGCAACATCCGTATAAGCCTCAGTCTGAAATGTAATTAAATTATATTTGTTTTCCTGCATCCTAGGAAGCCAATATACGATAAATTCGTTTTTTTCTTTCTCTTTTAATCCGATTTCTGCTAATTTTTCCTCTAAAAACTCTGCCGTTTCCGAACCCTTTACAACAAAGCCTTTGCTGAAATCATATGTTGCATCCCCATTTCCTTCCCAAAACAGATATGAGTATCTCTTTCCTGATTCATCACACAAGGTTCCATCCGGTTGTGCTACCACGCTCCATCCATCATCATATTCAGGATATGTACATATCAAAGTTCCATCATAATCCAATTGCACCTTAACTTTAGTCTCCTGCTCCGGATACAAATAAATTACCGGCTTTTCTCTACAAACATCCTGTTCCTGACATCCTGTTAACACCATCACAAACAGAATACACATTAGCAAAAATATCTTTTTCATTACTAGCACCTTCCTTCCAATTTTTACTTTTGACTTATATAGGTAATCTCCCTCTAATCATATACTCGTCAAAAAATAAGATTGGTTTCAAAAAAGGTAGGAACAAATTCCTACCTCTAGCCTCTATTCTTCAAACACTTTACAATTTGCAATACTCCGACCACAGTCATCATAATTGGTATCAGAATCCAAAATCCAAATGCCTGAATTGTCTCTGATAAAGACTGCATTTCCCTACATTTAATCGCGGGAAACCCAATTCCTATGAACACAAACAAAATGCCAACATATAGTCCTAAAACATCAATCTTGTATTTATCCAAACGCCCCATAATGTTTAATGCTCCTAAAACAAATGCCAAGCCGCCAAATACGAAAAATCCTCCAAAGAAAATCATAAATGTTTCTGCCCTGATAATGCCCAAAACCAATATAATAAGACCAGATAGCAATACAATTCCTACCAAACCTGCACCAATAATCACCATAAAGTTAAGATTTGACACTGCCTTAGTTTTCGGTTTCATATTCAAAAGTTGCCTCTTGATGATGAAAATGCCTATCAGCCAGAATGGTATTGTAAACAGGAGTAAGCCATAATTTCTTTCTCTCAGACATACATACGCACCCACAATAAGAACTCCAAACCAGAACAGAAAGAATCCTATTATAAAGAGTTTGTGAAATATCATTGCGAATTTTCTTTTATTCAGGATTAAGCCAATCTGCTCCATCGCCATAGATATGCTGCAAATCAAAAACGGCACAAATATTATTTTAGGACTTGGAGTTATTATCATAGAACGTGTCAGTAATATGGTAACAAATATGGCTGACACAAGTTTGCTAACTCTTATTGTGCTGTCCATGTTTCCTTCATCTCCTCTTTGTATTTCAAACATTTTTGTATAGATAACATTCTTTATCATGGGAATAAATTAGTCCTATTGCCTGCAAATAAGAATATATGATTGTAGAACCCACAAATTTCATTCCTCTTTTTTGCAAATCATTTGAAATTGCATCAGAAAGTGCATTTGTAGTCTTGTCCGTTTCATATGTGATTTTTTCACCAGCAAATGTTTTTATATAGTTGTAAAACGAACCATATTCCTCGATTATCGTTTTGAAAACTTTACTATTATCTATACTTGCATTGATTTTTAATTTGTTTCTTATAATTCCTTTGTTGTTCAATAACTCATTTATTTTTACACTATTGTAGCCACATACTTTTTCTAAATCAAAATTATCATATGCCAACCTAAAACTTTCTCTTTTATTCAAAACGCATTCCCAAGAGAGTCCTGCTTGAAACGATTCCAGTATCAACATTTCATATAAATATTTGTCATCAAAATTGGGCTTGCACCACTCATTATCGTGGTACTCAATATATTTAGGATTTTTCACATTGCACCAAGTGCATCTTTTTTTATTATCCATAATAATCAAATCCCTTTATGTCCTCTCTTTTAGTTACATAGGATTCCTGTTGTCATCATCGTTTAAAGCATCAACAACTTCCACTTGACACATTTCCATGGTTTTAAGTGCCGCTTCATGAGTTTTCACCGTCACTCCTGCACAGCAACTTCTATCCACTTTAACAGATGCATCAGGAAAAGTTGCTTTTATAATAAGGGCATTTGATACAACGCAAATATCCGTACACAATCCAATAATTTCAACTTCTTCCAAATGTTCTTCTCTCCAGTTCGGCCAACCAAAGTTTGGCTTATCTATTATTTTGCATCCTTCCACATATAATCCGTCCGCGATTTGCCAACCTTTACTTCCTTTGATACAGTGTTCCACCGGAAGTTTTTGCCCTTCAGTTGTTTGAAGATAATTTTCAAAATGGGTATCACGGGTGAAGATAATTTCGTCTCCGTTTTGAACATATTCTTGTATCTTCTTTTTTACCTTAGGAAGAATAGCTACCGCTTCTTTCGTTCCCAAAGCCATATCTATGAAGTCATTCTGCATATCAATAACAATCAACGTCTTTTTCATATCTATACCTCCTATTTGAATATGTTTATACTCATTATACCACAAAACACTCTTACCTCAACCTAATGATTTCAAGGCCTTATCTCTTTGTATACTTTAAAAGCAACACCCCTTTTATTACTAATAGAAAAAACACCACAATTACTGCGTATGTTTCTCCTGTCATTGCTAAAAACAATACGCTCAAAGTACTAATCACCATCGATACACCTGTCATTATTTTATTACATCTTTCAATTCCGAATTTTGTTAGCAACAGTTTAATAATTCCTGTAACAACAAGTGTAATAAACAAAATCCAGTATAATAAACGGTTCAACATTGTTGTCTGGGTATATGCAAATAGATTTACCGAATAAACAAATCCATTCACCATGTTTGGGTAAAGCGGTAAAACGATCAGAATAAATGAACACAGATCCAAAAGCCCCAATAATAAGTCACACATATTTCGTAGGTTTGATTCGTTTTCTTTTTCCGCAATAGAGAGTAATTTCTCACTCGATAACAACTTATCAATTGTTACCGAAAAATAATTTGATATTTCCTTTAACGAATCAATACTTGGATATCCTCTTCCCGACTCCCATTTTGATATAGCCGTTCTGGATACATATAAACCCTCCGCTAATTCTTCCTGTGTAATCCCTCTATTTTTTCTCAATTCCTGAAGTTTTTCATGAAATTCCATAGCATAACCTCCTATCTGATTTTTCCCTTATAACATAATAAAACAACTGCTTTATAGATGCAAAATAATCCTGCACTAAGCATAATAGAACCTACAATATCCGTAAACCAATGAACTCCGGAAAGCAATCTTCCCAATACCATAAAGATAGAAAAACAGATGACAAAAACTTTTATAACCCTTTTAACAGCTGCATTTTCTGACCTACGATTCATCTGTTCGATAAGTGTCGGCATTACACAAAGTACAAGGAGCGTAGTTGATGATGGATAGGAAGCCTCTAAAAATCCTTCAATGAGTATTGGTCTGTAATTGATAGGTACCATTTCAAAAATAAGATAGCCGAATATCACTATGATATAATATATCCCTAATAAAACAATATCACAATCCACTTTGAGAATGCTTCTTCTCTTAATCAATTGAATAAATCCAATACAACCAAATATCATACAGATAAAAATTGGAACAAGTCCTAGCCAGTCTGTGATATGATATATTTCCATATGCACACCTGTTAATTTATGAAACCAACTGTTAATCGTTGCAAAACCTATATTCGTCCCATTTACACCAACAGGTTGTACATCTACCTTCTGAATCAATAACGTCCAAATGACAAATGCTACAATAAATATACTTCCTAAAAATAGTAATCTTTTTCCACTTTCTTTCATTATTCTTGCCCTTTCTCTTTTAACTCTTGCCCAATGGCTAATTTAAAAGTAGCAAAAGACATCAAGAACATAAAGAAACGCATTGTCACATGCGTGATACGATTCGTATCATGTATAAAAACACTGCGTTTTTTTTATTTCTAAAGCAATATATAGTGCATACGCACCGGATATTAATGTAATCAAAATGCAAGAAATAATCTGCTCTTTTGATGTAAGACCTGTTTCATTGGCAAAAGCACTTAATGCATTAAATACACCATGTGTAATAATACAAGGAAGCAAACTCTTAGTTCTGTAATAAATCATCATAAACATAAAGCCTACCGCAATAGCATAAACAACTTGAAGCAGATTAGGCAAGAGTTCGGCACCCGAACCATTGATTAGGTTTATGATATGGCCCACACCGAAAGTTACGCTTGACACAATAATGGCAGAGTTCTTTCCATTTTTCAGCATAGCGTTAAACAATAACCCGCGAAAAATCAACTCTTCAAGAAAACCAACGCAAAGCATCGATAAAATGTACAATATTGTTTCAAGCAGAGACATGTTTACCCTAAAACCGTGCCACATATTCGCCGTCAAAAGAATGATTACCGGAATATAAAATAACATTTTTGATGCAGCAATACCCGCTTTACAAAAGCCATATTTTTCAGTTGAATTATTTCTTTTGATAAAAAGAAACAATATGAGCGAAAGCACCAGCAATATAGGTAAGGTAATAATCTTTGATATTCCCAATTCATCAGATATATTGTCACCTATGGAGGCTAGTATACAATACGCAATAATCCATATTATCGAAAACCCAAGCTCGCTTTTATCATAAAATTCCCTTATCATTTGGTTTTATCTCCTTCATTTTTAAAATTCGAGCTAGATTAAATCTTTGTATAAAAACAAACATTAAATCAAAGACCGCACTCAATATAGATGTTATAAAAAATACAGTAAATTCACCAAACCACACTGATGAAACAAGTGGCAAAAAACTCAAAACAACATTTGCTTCATGAACCA
>JAZOMR010000076.1:0-8247 GCA_045654105.1 Faecalimonas sp.
ACGTCATCCTCTACGATTTCATACAGGCTTTCTGTATCTTCCGCCGCACTCGTATCCTTTAAAATCAGACATTCTGCCTCATCTTCTTCTGAATCTGTAACCAAAATATAGTTGCTTCCGTTTACTCTTGTCTGTTCCAATACAAAGAACTCAACGACCTCTTTTGTATCTTCGAATGTAAATTTAATCTTCTCCATATTTTCCCCTTATGTTCTTACTCTTGTCCAAATCCAAGTGAATCCAAATAGCCTTGTAAAATAAAAACCGCCGCAATCTTGTCCACATATTTTTTGCGGTTTTCTCTCCTTACCTTGCTCTCAATTAAGGTTCTCTCAGCCTCTACAGTCGTAAGCCTTTCGTCCCACATAATGACAGGAACTCCGATACGTCTTTCTAATTTTTCTTTTAATTCCAACGATTTTTCCGCACGTTCACCAATTGTGTTGTTCATATTCTTTGGAAATCCTAACACAATCTTCTCTACTTCGTACTCTTTTACCAGTGCCTCAATTCTAGCAAGCGTTTGTCGAAGCTTATTTTCCTCTTTTCTCTCAATGGTTTCAATCCCCTGCGCCGTAATTCCTAAGGAATCGCTAATAGCAACTCCAACAGTCTTTGAACCATAGTCTAAACCCATAATCCTCATACAATTATTCCCAATTATGATGATTAATATAAGTCTTTAACATTTCTTCTACTAATTCATCACGCTCCATTTTCATAATGAGACTTCTTGCACCGTTGTGGCTTGTAATATAGGTTGGGTCTCCGGACATAATATATCCAACCATCTGACTAACCGGATTATATCCCTTTTCACGCAGAGCCTGATAAACAATTTCAAGAAGGTCTTTTGCTTGAATCTGCGGACCATTCTCTACCTGAAAAAATTGTGTATTACTGATTCTATTCATCTTGTCACGTCCTTTGCTTATATTCCTCTTTTTATTCTAATATAATTGTTTGTCAAATTCAACGAATAATTTGTGACCGACTGACAATTTCCACATTTGTCACTTGATTTTGCAGGTTTTCTTCCGTTTGTAGTGCAATTTTTACATATTCTTTTGTGTGTCCAACCTGAAATGTTTCTCCATTTATTTGAACACTTTCTTCCATAAGCACTTCGACGTCTTTTCCAACAAAATTTGATTCGTACTTTTCTCTTTTCTGGGCATCAAGCTCTAACAAAATGTTACTTCTTTGTGTTTTAATCTGTTCCGGAACCTGATTTTCCATAACTGCAGCTTTCGTTCCTTGCCTCTTGGAATATTTGAACACATGTGTCTCGTAGAAATCCACTTTATCCACAAACGCTTTGGACTTTTCAAACTCTTCCTCTGTCTCACCCGGAAATCCTACAATAATATCCGTTGTAAGAGCCGGATTATCAAAATACTTGCGAAGAAGCTCACATTTCTCATAATATTCTTCTGAAGTGTATCTGCGGTTCATTCTACGAAGTGTCTCATCACATCCGCTTTGCAGGGACAAATGGAAATGCGGACACATCTTTGTTAAACCGGCTATGGTTTTGGCAAACTCCTCCGTAATAATTCTCGGTTCTAAGGAGCCCAAACGAATACGCTCAATTCCCGCAACGTCGTTCACAGCAAGAATTAACGATAATAAATCTTCTCCTTCCAGGTCTACGCCATAAGAACTCAAATGGATTCCGGTAAGCACAACCTCTTTGTATCCGTTATTCGCCAAATCTGTTACCTCGCGAATGACATCCTCTTTTGCACGGCTTCGCACTCGGCCCCTTGCAAATGGAATAATACAGTAGGTACAGAACTGATTACAGCCATCTTGTACTTTAATATAGGCTCTCGTATGTTCCGCAGTCTTACTAAGGTGCATCTTTTCGTATTCTTTGGTGTGATTGATATCTATCACAGCTTTTTTAATATGCTGCTCTAAAATTTCAATCAGGTCTTTTTTCTTATTATTACCAATAATTACATCAATGCATTCATCCACCTCACCGGAATTTTCTTTTGCCTGCACATAGCACCCGGTTGCAACCACCAGTGCATTCGGATTCATTTTCTTCGCACGGTGAAGCATCTGACGAGATTTGCGGTCAGCCATATTGGTGACGGTACATGTATTGATAATATAGATATCAGCACCTTCTTTAAAAGGTACAATCTCGTATCCGTTCTTTTCCAGCATTTCCTGCATTGCTTCTGTTTCGTATGCATTTACTTTACACCCCAAGTTGTGTAATGCGACTTTCTTCATGTTTTTATCCTCTCCGCTGTTTTTGATGTAATTTGTGTAACTGTTCAGAGCCAAGCATAATTTTATAAAATATACGTAAAATGCTTGCATTTTTAAGTATGTTTATAAAATTTTATTTGGCGGATACGCCTCACCGAGGAAACACATCGTGTTTTCGAGGTTGGCTCTGAAGAGTTACTAATTTTCACCTTGACTTTTATTTCCTTTCAGCATAAGATATCTGTAGATAACAAACAATCAAGGAGGTTATTTATGAAAGCAGTAGACATTTCTTTAAATTCAATTGATAAAGTGAAAACATTTGTAAACCTAATCAATAGATTCGATTATGATTTCGATTTAGTATCCGGAAGATACGTAATCGATGCAAAATCGATTATGGGTATTTTCAGTTTGGATTTATCTAAACCAATCACCCTCCACATTCACGCAGATGATGCGAATGTTGAGGCAATTGTGAAAGAACTTGCTTCTTATATGGTATAATCTTAAAGCCCCGCTTAAGAAGCGGGGCTTTGCTATCTTATTTCGCCAGAATTGTTTCTACTGTATTAATCGCTTCTGCCATCAGTTCGTCAATCTTTTCTGCAAGATTTTCTTCTGAACGTCTGATAATTCCAATATTCGGCTTTGTTACAGGATGTTTTGCAACAAAGATGGTACAACAATCTTCAAATGGCAAAATCGACGTTTCAAAGGTATTGATTTTTTCTGAAATCTCAATGATTTCCTGTTTATCAAATCCAATCAAAGGACGGTACACCGGAAGTGTACACACATCGTTTGTTGCCGCCAGACTCTGCATGGTCTGACTCGCCACTTGTCCAATGCTTTCTCCCGTAATCAACCCTAAGCATCCGTTCTCCTTTGCAAAGTGCTCTGCGATTTTCATCATATAACGTCTCATGATAATGGTTAGTTCTTCATGTGGACATTTCTCGTATATATACAATTGAATGTCTGTAAAGTTTACCACATTCAGTTTGATTGGTCCTGAATACTTGGATACCAATTTTGCCAAATCAACAACCTTTTGTTTCGCACGTTCACTTGTATACGGTGGTGCATGGAAATATGTCGCCTCTAATTGTACCCCACGTTTTGCAATCATATATCCTGCTACCGGACTGTCAATTCCACCGGATAAAAGAAGCATTGCCTTACCATTGGTTCCCACCGGCATTCCGCCTGGTCCTGGAATGATTTCCGAATAGATGTAAATCAAATCTCGCACTTCAATATTCAACATAATTGCCGGCTTATGCACATCTACACGAATTTCAGGAAAGGCCTCTAAAATTGCTTCTCCCAAATCACAATTGATTTCCATCGAGGTCTTCGGATAGCTTTTCTTTCCTCTTCTGGCCTCCACCTTAAATGTGGTATTCTTATCCGGATACATTTTATCCATATAATCAACAACCACTTGTTTCAAATCATCAAATCCGGTGTCTTCTGCATAGATAACCGGACAGATTCCAACAATACCAAACACTCTTTTAAGTGCATCTACTGTCTCGTCATAATCATAATATCCATCGCACTCTACGAAAATTCTCGCCTGTGACTTGTGCACATGGAAGGTTCCTTCTACATCTTTTAAAGCAAATCGAATTTGATTCATAAGGGCATCCTCGAACATATAACGATTCTTCCCTTTTAATCCGATTTCACCATATTTTATCAAAAAAGCCTGAAACATCATTGGTAAAAATTCCTCCTAATGTCTTGTGTATTTTCTCAGCATCGGTACACAATTATATAACGTTTTCAGTGTATAGTCAATTTCTTCTTTCGTGGTAAATTCAGAAAAACTAAAGCGAATTGTTGCATCCAGATACTGCTGCCCTGCACCAATTCCTCTTAACACACCACTAATTGCCGGATGATTGGATGCACATGCGGAACCACTGGATACATAGATTCCCTGTTCTTCCAAGGTATGAAGTAGCACCTCACTTCGAATCCCTGCAAAACCAACACTTACAATGTGCGGTGCACTTGATTCATCAATACGTCCATGAATCGCAATGTGTGGGATTTGATTGATTCCTTCGATGAAATAGTTTTTCAAGTCTCGCATTTTTTCAATCTTGGCATCGAAATCTTTATATATTTCTTTTGCCGCAAGACCAAGTCCTGCGATTCCCGGCACGTTTTCTGTACCTGAGCGCACATTTTTCTGCTGTTCTCCGCCGAAAACAATTGGTTTAATCTTTACTTTTTCATTGACATATAATACACCGGTTCCCTTTGGACCATGAATCTTATGGCCACTGATAGACATCAAATCCACACCAATACGTTTTGGGAAAATGCGATATTTACCAAAGCCCTGTACGGCGTCCACGTGGAATAAAATGTTTCTGTTATAGTCCTTTACAATCTGTACAGCCTCTTCGATTGGTTGAACAGACCCCACCTCGTTGTTCACATACATAATGGATACTAAAATAGTGTCTCTGCACAAGGCCTCTTTTAATGCCTGCAACTTAATCCGTCCATCTCTGTCTACCGGAAGATAGGTTACACGGAACCCTTCCTCCTGTTCCAGATAGCGCATGGTATTTAAAATAGCCGGATGCTCAATGGAAGAAGTAATTAAATGATTGCCGGCACGTCTATTCGCCCTCGCGCAGCCAATCAATGCAAGATTGTCACTTTCCGTACCACCGGAAGTAAACACCAATTCTTTTTCCTGAACCTTCAAAAGTTTTGCCAAGGCTTCTTTGGACTCGCGCACATATTTCTCAGCATCTACGCCCTTTTTATGCATAGACGACGGATTTCCATAATCATCGCACATAATCTTACCGACTAAATCACGAACACATTCGTAGCATTTTGTTGTCGCCGAATTATCCAAATATACTTCCATACTACTCTCCTATTTTTCTTCTTACTTATAATTTATGAGATTCGCATTCTAAATGATACATTAAAATCGACAGTGTGGTAAGTCCTGCTGTCTCTGTCCGCAAAATACGCTTTCCGAGAGTAATGGCTTTTGCACCTTGCAAAATGGCGTATTCCACCTCTTCTGTCTCAAAACCGCCCTCCGGCCCAATGAAGATTCCAACAGACTGTCCCGGCTGAATGGCTTCGATGTTCTGCCTTGTTTCCTCCATCCCTTCTGCAAGCTCATAAGGGATTAAAACCACATCCAACTCTTTCGCATACTGCATGGCTTCTTTATAAGACATCACATTCTGCACCTTTGGAATCACATTTCTTCCGGACTGCTTTGCTCCCCCTTCGGAAATGGTATTCCAGCGCTCCACCTTCTTTGCCGCCTTCTTATCATCCAGCTTCACAACTGCACGTTTTGTCGCAACCGGAATAATCTCGTACACGCCTAGTTCCACTGCTTTTTGTACAATCAGTTCCATCTTGTCACTTTTCGGAAGCCCTTGAAACAGATAAATTTTTGACGGCAATTCTGTATCTGAAACCAATTCCTCCTTGATGGAAACTTGAATCTCCTCTGCTGAAAGGTCAGCAATCTCACATAAGTATTTTTTATTATTTCCATCGCTAATATGCAGTTCTTCTCCAACCTTCATACGGAGTACATTTTTTATATGGTTCACATCAGAACCTTCTATATAAATCATGCTTTCCTTCACCTGCTCCGGTGTTACAAAAAAATGATGCATCGCTTTCTCCTAATTCTTTCTGGCTGTAACGGAAACCCATTCTCCTTGGTAAGTTACTTCAAGCACTTCTAGTCCTGCTTCCTTCACGCAGTTTACAACCGTTTCTTCCTTATCATCGATAATTCCACTGGTTATATAAATTCCACCTGATTTTAACTGATTCACAATCACAGGTGTCAGTGGTACCAAAACGTCTGCCAAAATATTTGCTACTACAATATCGTATTTTTCATAACCAACTTTATCTTGAACTTCTTTGTCACTGATAATATTGCCAATCATAACCTCATATTGATCTCTTGTGATGCCGTTTACTTCCATATTTTCATAGGTGGCATCAATCGCACATGGGTCCAAATCGGTACCCACCGAATACTTTGCACCAAACTTCAGGGCAAGCATTCCAAGAATACCGCTACCGCATCCCACATCCAAAATTGTGGTATCCTCTTTTACAAACTTGCGAATCTGGCGAATGCAAAGCTGTGTAGTCTCATGCATCCCGGTTCCAAATGCGGTGCCCGGGTCAATGTGGATAATCATCTTATCCTCATCCTCCGGCTTCACTTCTTCCCATGACGGAATAATCAATATATCATCCACGTAGAACTGATGAAAATATTGTTTCCAGTTATTCACCCAGTCTACGTCCTCTGTCTGAGATTCCTCAATGGTACAAGCTCCAACATTTGCATAAGAGCGCATATCCTCCAGCTCTTGTTTTACATTTGCAAGAATGGCTTCTTTATCCTCCTCTTCCTCCAAATAGAAACTAATATAAGCCACTCCATCATCTGCTGCAATCTCCGGTAGGATATCCACAAACATTTGCTCCTTGTCTGACTGCGTCAGAGGAATCTTATCTTCTATCTCAATCCCTTGAATCCCAAGATCCATCAGCATACTGCTGACCAAATCTTCACTTTCCGTTGTTGTTGTAAGTCTGAATTTATTCCATTTCATCGTTCTTTCGTCCCCATTATTTTCTCGTACAATTCTCACATGTTCTCACATTCAATTCCGGATGCATGGCGCTTACCTTCGCTCCCGCCGGAACAGACTCTGTCACAAAGGTATTACCTGCAACAGTTGCACCTTCTCCTACAACCGTGTTGCCACCTAAAATAGTTGCATTTGCATAAATGATTACATTATCTTCAATGGTCGGATGACGTTTCACACCAGATAATGCCTGCCCCTTTCTCGTGGAAAGTGCACCGATTGTAACACCCTGATAAATCTTCACACCATTTCCAATAATGGCTGTTTCACCGATTACAACACCAGTACCGTGGTCAATAAAGAAGTATTCACCAATGGTAGCACCTGGGTTGATATCAATTCCCGTTTTTCCATGTGCGTACTCGCTCATAATACGCGGCAACATAGGCACTTCTAATTCATACAAAACATGGGCATAGCGATACACAAATATGGTAAACAAGCCTGGATACGCCAATATCACTTCGCTTGTGCTGTTTGCTGCCGGGTCCCCTGCAAGCTGTGCTTCCACATCCTTTGCCAAAAGCTCCTGCACTCTCGGAATGGCTTCCATAAAACGTGTGGTAAGCTCCTCTGCTTTTTGCTTATCTGATAAAATTACCTTCATCTGGGATTTCATTTTTTCATATAAAGAAAGCAATACACCTTCTGCAAATGCTTCCTTTGACAAATATTTCTCTGTTCCGAAGTGTCCCGGGAATGTGAGTTTGCGCAAATCATCAATCATGCTGTATACAACCTCCACATCTGGAAGTTTTGTCTTCATAGCAGCGCTTGCCACCTCTTGCTTTTCATAATTTGAAGTCAATTGCTTCGCCACATCTAAAATAGTATCTTTTGTTTTGTCTTTCATAATTCATGCCTCCAATTATTTACACTAATCTGCAAACAGTTCTGTGGACAAATATCTATCCCCTGAATCCGGAAGAATGACTACAATCTTCTTTCCTGCATTTTCAGGTCTCTTTGCAATCATACTTGCAGCCTTTAATGCTGCCCCGGAAGATATTCCAACCAAAATCCCTTCGCAGATTCCAAATCTCTTTGCTTCCTTATATGCGTCTTCATCCGTAATTGTTACAACTTCATCATAAATGGTTGTATCTAAGGTGTCCGGAATAAATCCCGCACCAATTCCCTGTATCTTATGTGTGCCTGCTCTTCCCTCACTGAGGACCGGGCTGCCTGCCGGCTCCACCGCAATCACTTGCACATTTTCATTCTTTTCTTTTAAATACTTTGCAGTACCACTTAAGGTTCCCCCGGTTCCTACTGCAGAGATGAAAATATCAACCTCTCCTTCTGTCTGCTCCCAGATTTCAGGACCCGTTGTTTTCTCATG
>JAZOMR010000077.1:0-3001 GCA_045654105.1 Faecalimonas sp.
GTGTTATGTGACATTTATACCCAGGATTTTTCGAAATCCTGGGTATTTTATGGGTAAATATACTGTTTTATAGAAATTTTACTGAAAATATCATGAATTTCCAATACAAAATAGTGGGGTTCTGGGTAAAATGATGGGAATGAGTGGCCTCTATACCCATTGTGGTGCAGATTCTTAAATTAAAACACATGGATTGGATATAATACGATTGACGAGATTATAAAAAAAGAAGTAAAATATACATATAAGGGAGGAAGGATGGATTTAATTATGGATATAAAAGCAAAAAGAGTACAAGATTCTATGGCAGAAACCGTGCATATTGTGCGACCAAATCACTTAAACGGAGCAAATCGTTTGTTTGGTGGAATTCTTATGCAATGGATTGATGAGGTGGCGGGTATTGTGGCAAAACGCCATGCGATGATGAATGTAACAACTGCCTCCGTTGATAATCTACGCTTCATGAAAGGTGCATATCAAAATGAGATGGTTGTTATCGTAGGCAGACTTACTTATGTTGGAAAAACCTCTATGGAAGTGCGTGTAGATACCTACGTGGAAAACAAAGAAGGAGTTAGAAAGGCAATTAATAGTGCATATTTTGTTATGGTTGCGCTAGACGAAAACGATAAACCGGTGACGGTACCTCAATTAATTATTGAAACAGAAGAACAAAAAGCAGAATGGGAAAGTGCAAAGAAACGTAGAGAAATTCGAAGCCAAAGAAAAGTAGAAGGGTTTTAATCCTTCTACTTTCTATTTTTAGCCATCATATTAGACACCATCTGTACCGTCTGGTCAATCTGTTGTTGCTCTTGCGGAGATTTTCCTTCTTTTAGTATATTTAGAATCATTGTAATTTCATCTGAAGAAAATCGGATGCCTTTTCGGTTAGCCGATGTAATAAGAGACATTAAGACAGGCGCAAGAGAGTTACCGCTTTTACCTGCTGTCTGGTGTGCGGCTGTCTTAATCAGTTCCAACTTGATCGGATCCATATTTTTCAATAACGGATTGTTCATCCAGTCCAACATTTGTTTCACCTTCTTTCTGCCATTTAGTATCTTCTTCTTGTGCAAACATTCCCATCATTGACATAGGGTCAAAGTCCATGCCAGACATATTTTGCATTTCCTGCATCATACTCATCATATTCATCATATTCTGCATCTGGTCAAAAGATTCAAGGTCAGATGGGGATAAATATGGTTTCAAACCGTCAAAAATATCTTCCGGCGACGAAGTTCTTTGCCTCATGTTTCTAAAAAAAGATATTGTGTGACGGAATTCCAAAAATTTTACATAGACAGCTATCATACGCTGACTTTGAGGAGGCAAAAACGGGATTAACAGTTTGGTCATCTGTAATGACTGGTTTGATATGTATTGGTCAAAGGGTGTCATCATATGAGAAAAGTCATCGTTCATATTGCCTCCTAAAAAACTAACGTTGTGAAAATATATGAATTTGTTTTGTGAAATATGAGTATGTCAATGAAACACGAACACAAAAGGCCTCTGCCGCTAGGACAGAGACCTCTCGGTGAGACAGGGAAATCCCTGAACTCTTCATTCAGCAATTAGCAGCACATATCGTCGCAGCCACATCCGCAGTTGTTACCACTTCTGTTGTTTCCAAATCCGCCACAGAAGAATAACAAGATGATGATCCATAAGCAGCTGTCATCGCCACATCCGCATCCGCCACGGTTTGAACCCCAAGAGTTACCGCCACAGCAGAAAAGAAGTAAGATGATCCAGATACAAGAGTTGTTTCCAAATCCGCATCCACAGTTGTTAGATCTTTCGTTTACACATCCGCAGTTAGTTGCATTTAAATCGCTCATAATCATAAGCCTCCATGTGATTTATATTTACACTTCATCATATGTAAGTAGGCTTATCCATGTGAACTAAAAAGTAAAATATTAATTAAGCACCCAATAACACAAAACACATATCCTAATAAAAAAGGAACCTATTAGTATATGAAGCGTGTTAAAAATTTAGTACATTGTCAATATAATCAAAAAAATCAGTTACTTGGAAAAGGGGTTACAGTTGCGGTAATGGATACGGGTATGATGCTTCATCCGCAGCTTCAGACAAATGCACTATTCTTTCGGGATTTTGTAAATGGTAGACGGGAATTCTATGATGACAATGGCCATGGGACTCATGTGTGTGGCATTATCGGAAGCACGCAGATAGGAATGGCACCACAGTGTAAATTAATTGCATTAAAGGTATTAGATGAAAATGGTGGTGGAGACATTATCTATAGCATGAAAGGGTTCCGCTGGATTTTGGAAAATCAGGAGAAGTATAATATTCGGATTGTAAATATATCAATGGGAATGAAACCGGGTGTGAATCTATGGGGAGAAGAGCGCATATTGCGAGCAGTGGAAATGCTTTGGGATATGGGCATTGTTGTAGTTGCGGCAGCAGGAAACCTAGGCCCAAGTGAAGGGAGTATTACCATTCCGGGGCTTAGTAAGAAGATCATTACAGTTGGGACTGCCGATGTTATGAACTCGGGCAGAGGTTCCTTGCAAAAACAGATATTAAAACCGGATTTGGTTGCACCGGGTGCAAATATAGTTTCCTGTAATTCCAAATTTCGAGAAGGGAACTTATATACAAAAAAGAGTGGAACATCAATGGCAACGCCTGTTGTAAGTGGGGCGGTTGCGTTGTTATTATCAAAAGAACCGAATTTAACTAATGAGGAGATAAAGAAAAGAATGAAAAATAGTTGCGATAATTTAAATATGCCTGTGATACGGCAGGGGAGTGGTATTTTGAATGTGCAGAAACTTTTGAAATAAAAAAAATAAGGTTGTCAAGAATTTTTACTTGACAACCTCTTTTTTATCCGTTATGATAGCAAAGGTGATAAAAATGGATGAGATTTTAAAACAATCATTGCTCTATGATTTTTATGGTGAACTTTTAACAGAACACCAGAAAGAAATCTATGAACAGTTCATCGTAG
>JAZOMR010000078.1:0-4941 GCA_045654105.1 Faecalimonas sp.
TCAATTACTATCTCAGAATTACCTACCAATTGTTCCAAAGCATTCCAAAAATCTCTATCATAACTATTCATAAAAGTTCCTCCCCAACTTGGACTTTGTCTATATTATAAACACGCAAATGGTATCAAATCCTTAATTCCAACTTTCACTAAATTATTTTCATAATCATTAAGAATAACTTTAATATCCGGGCAATACTCTATTAGCATTTGTCTGCAATTTCCACACGGCGCAATTACTTTATTAGGAAAATCCTTATGTACCGCCACAATAGTATCAAATTCCCGTTCTCCTTCTGAGCTTGCAATGCCCATAGTGATATACTCAGCACATGAACCATGTATTCCGTCACAATTCACACCCGAATATATGTTGCCATTTTTACACCTAATTGCCGCACCTACTGTATGATTGTACTTTTCATTATCAAAATTAGCGTCTATTTTTGATATCGCAATTTTAATCAATTCCTTATCTTCTTCTGTTATTTCATAGAAAATCATATCTACCTCCACAAATTCTTATTTTTAATGTCTACAAATTTGAATTTATATAATCATTTGGTTATATTAAACTAATACAATCATCTTCAACATAAACAGCTTGTCCATCAACAAGCCTTATCTCATCTCCACAATTTGATAATTCCATTATTTTAGTTCCATTCCAATGGGGAATTATCGGATTATTAATGATATGTAATCCATCATCTAAATTCCCCGCTGCATACATACTTCCCGCACTAATTCCAACATATACAAGACCATCATTAATTGCTTTTTCAATCGTTCTATCAAACCCTGTTCTAACCATTTCACGACACAGTACAGTAGCATCACCACCACTAACAAAAACCGCATCAAATGTATTCATTTCCTCAGCGGTTAATAGCCTAGTAATCATAAAAGGTTGCTTTATATATGACGAATATGTCCTCTTGTAATCTTTTGAAAGAATTAATTGCAGATTATATACTAATATATTTTCATAACCAATTCCCATTAACGAAAGCTCATCAAAACATATTGCAAGTCCTTCTCTTGCTCCATCTGTTTCAATTCCAGCAGTAGGAATATAAAGCACTTTCACATCTTCAGGACGTTTCCTAATAATATCAAAAAATTTCTTCTTCATATCACTTGATAATCCACAAGATGTAAGAAATAAATGTCTTCCATTCATACTTTCCTCTCCTCCCAAATTCAAATTTTCTAAATGAATCTTCTAACACACTTTTTTAGTAATGATTTCTGACCAACACCATGAAACTATCTCCATCATTTTGAACGTCAAATTCTACAATTTTTTCTTTGCAATATTTTTATAAATATTTTTCCTAAAATCATTCTTTGAGTGAAAAAATTCACTTTCCGATTTGGTTAACACATTCTTTTGTGCAATCGCCTCTACCGTACAAATCAAATCTGCTGCTTGTGATAGTTTATATTGATTTGTCTCTATCTTTCTAAATTCAACATTAGAAAACATGGTATTAAACACAGACACAAGAATTTGCGCCAACTCAACCTGTCCATAGTCGTAGTAAACAATAATTTTATCAAAAGATGAAAAATATATATCCTTTGCCCGAAGCTGATTTGCAATCTCTTTTGTCAATTTATCTGTATAAGCCAGCTTTGATTTTTCTGCACAATCTCCTTGATTAATCACAGGACAAATGTATTGAATATCCAGCAGACGGGTAAAATGATACAATGCGTTAAACAAAGATTTTCTTTGCTCTCTCAAATCATTTTTATAAACACTTTCACGCCTGATTAACGGCCCTGTATGAATCGTATGCTCCGGATATCCCCAATTACTTATCTGTCTTTCTAATGCTTCAATATTCTTTGAAATATCTATTTCCTGATTATGTAAAACCATTGCAACATAGTAGTTAGGAGAGGCCGGATTATATTGCCCAAAATCTCCGGATTCATCTATAAAAACACTGAGTACTTTTTCCTTCATGTAACCGCCCCTTCAATGTATAAAAATGGCGGGGTAAATCCCCGCCAGCCGGTGGACCAGGACCTTTCGGTCAGCCCAAAAATTAATGCACTGCGTGCAACAGATTCATATCTGTATAAATATTATATGTTGTTTTCCTCTAAATATCAACTGGTTTTTATAATATTTTAGCCTCGCAGAGCAAAATACAAAACTCATAAATTCACTTTTATTTCTTCCAGCAAAGCCAATGTAATATCTTTTGAAATTACAGAAGCCTTGTCACAATTTTCTTCAAAACTTCCCGTACCACTATGTTCTGCTGTATCACTAACAGTTCTAACTGAAATAAATGGAATACGATTTACATAGCATACATGTGCTATACTTGCAGTTTCCATATCAACTGTAAGTGGTGAATATGTATCATTTATTGCTTGTCTACCCTCATCAACAATGAATGTCTCACCTGTTACCATTCTGCCCCAGAAGACCTTATACTTTTCTTGCAATCTCTCAACCGCGACTTTAGATAACTCAACCAATTTATTATCTGCTTGAAAATATGCTGTTTCCATCCAAGGATGAAATTCTGTAAGAATATTAGGAGACACGTCATGGTATGCAACTTCCGTGGAAATAACTGTATCAAACAGACTAAGTTTGGGATTCATGCCGCCTGCTGTTACTGCATTAATAATAGCATCCACCTTAAAACTATCTATTAAAATTTGCGTTGCTATAGCAGCATTTACCTTACATACACCTGAGAACAAAGCAACAGTCTCTACTCCGTTTATTTTTCCTTCATAAAATTTGAGCATTGCTTTTTCAACGATTCTACACTCATCTACTATAGGAATAAAAGGTGCCACTTCTCTATCTCCCGCACATATAATGCCTACTCTCATAACTCTCCTCCATTTTACCTTATGATACTCTATTAATAATCCACAATAATTTCAACCACTTCTGTTTTAATTGCCTCGAATTCGAGGTAATTAATGCAAAATATCTGTGGGAAGGAGACTACCATGGACAACAATCTCAATTTCCAGTTCGGTATGTACGAACCACATTAAATTAGCCATTTACTAATACACCGTATCCTCACTTAATCCCTGCTCCAGCTCTTCTATTGTCGGCAATGTACCCTTAAAATCTTTCGGCATCAGCGCATTTAATTCATATTCAGATATTCCTATCGGCTCTGTGGATGTTTCAACCGCATATTTTGCCAATATATTATCCTTGGTCTTACAGATAAGAAGCCCGATCGTCTGTGTATCACCTTGCCCCTTGAGAGTATGGTTTACTGCTGACACATATGTAGCTGTTTGTGAAATAAATCCTGGTTCGAATTCCACCACCTTTACTTCAACAACCACATAACAATGACGTTTTATATTATAGAATAGCATATCTATATACTGTTCCGTATTTCCGACCTGTAACCGGTATTCTCTTCCTACAAATGCAAAGCCGGTTCCAAGTTCCATCAAAAAATTCTGTACATTGTCCATCAATACATCTTTCAATTCTTTTTCATTATATCCTTGGCGAATTGCTACAAAGTCGAAATTATACGGATCCTTGGTTATTTCCTGCGCCAAATCACCAGTTCCTTTTGGTAATGTATATTGGAAATTAGTGATTGCTTGTCCTTGACGCTCATATAAGTCTGTATCCAAAAAATTCGACAAAACTGCCCTTGACCAATTATTTTCAATAACTTTATCAATGTAAAAATTGAACTTTTCTGGATTATTATGACACTTATCTATCAATAGTTTTATATGTCCCCACGGAATCATAAAAACTTTATTTGATGCCATCTCAAATTGTTCCTCAGCTTGGGGAACAATTTTATTACCATTATTTTCCATTAATCTTTCCCCAACTTGAGGAACAATTTCAATATCCTTAAAAAGTCCATAAAATCGCATCATATAACGCAAATTGGTCGGAGAAAATCCCTTTGTATTAGGAATCATATCTGACATATCCATACTCATATTTTGAAAAAATTTATTTCCCCACTTACTGTCGGCACGTCTCTCTGTAATATCCTTTCCTACCGACCAATAATACATTAACATCTCATTATTCACACGAATAGAAGCTTTAATTTGGCTTGTTCTATATCTATCTCCAAGTTCCTGTATCCAACTTCTATATTCCTCATCAAGACGCATTAATTCACTCATGCTTTTACCCTCTTCTAATAAATCTTATTGTTATTCATTCCTGCATCGATATGTCTTTACGTTTCTTCCATTCTCTTGCTCATACATTAATCCTCCCTCCGCTCAGCTCGAACATCTGTTCCTTTTATTATAACATATTTTTACAAATTCGCAACGCAAAAGAATACAAAATTACATACACTATTAATAATCCTCAATAATATCAACCACTTCTATTTTGCCACTAAACTTCATATTCACTAGTGTAGTGTGATCCAATATCTTTGCTCTACCACACCATCAACCACTACTTCATTTTCAAGAATCCCACCGTTATTGATAATACTTTTTGCAGAACCAATATTGTCTTTATCGCAAACCATCAAGACTTTGCTTATACCCAACTGCTTACATTCTTTCAGAGCAAGTTCAATCATCTTTGTTGCAATTCCTTTTCTTCTCTCGGATGGTCTGACCCCATCACCAATATGTCCACCATTTAATAAAAGTGATTCATTTAGTTTGTGCCGAATATTAACAGCTCCAACCATAATATTTCTATCTTCATCCAAGCAGAAAAATGTTGAGTCTGGTACAAAACCGTTATTTGTATCTTTACATTCCAAATTATTGCAATAATACTCAAAGTTATGATAATCCAGGCGACGAATTGCATATGGAATAATTTTCTCGCCTGAAGCATACCACTCATCCATCATTTCAGTAATTTGACTCTGATATACGTTTGTCGCTTTAACTAATTTTAGTTTCATAATTTCTCTCCATAAATTGGAATTTGTCG
>JAZOMR010000079.1:0-22093 GCA_045654105.1 Faecalimonas sp.
ACTACATAATAAGAATTATGTGGTGTTTTTTATTTTCAGACAACCAGACCTAGATTTTCAATTTTCCTTCTGTGTTCCATTCCTGTTGAGATGATATATATGCGAGTGGTATCGATGCTGCCGTGACCTAATATATCTGCCAATTTTGCAATATCCTTTTCTAACTTATAGAAAGTCCGTGCAAATAATTTTCTTAAATTATGGGGAAATACTTTGGACGGATTCACCTGTGCCACCTGACATAAGTTTTTCATCTCAGACCATATGTTGCTTCGGTCCAATGCCTTTCCACTTTTTGTTCGGAATATAATACCTGACGAGATTCCGCATCGCTTTGCATATTGCAATAATTCCTTTTGCAATTTTCTTGGTAGGAGAATTGTCCTGGTCTTATTTTTACAGGAAACCACGACCTCACCCCGTTGTACTGCCTCTACATTAAAATATGAAAGCTCCGATACTCGTATTCCGGTTCCGCAAATAGTCTGCATCACATAATATAAACGTGGCTGCTTTTTTGCGGTACTTAAAAGACGTATATATTCTGCTTTTGTCAATTCCTTGTCTTCTTTACAATAGATTTGCTTCTGCGTTTTCATGCTTTTCACCCTGCAGTCTCCCAGACCACTGTATGCAAGAAAGCTGTTAAGCGACGCTAACATAGAGTTAATACTCCGCACCGCATATCCAGCTTCAATCAGAAATCTCTTGTAATCGATAACAACCTCTTTGGTAACATTTTTAGTTCCTGCAAATTCAAAAAACTTTCTCACGTCACGCATGTACTTTTCAATTGTGATGAAGCTTTTTTCCTCATGTATCAAATGTTTCTCAAATGTGCATATTAGGTTTTCCATAATCATCCCTCCATTTCAACCTCATATAATCAGTTTCTCATGTTCGGGTATAATAATGCAAAAAGAGGACAAAATTTGTTGACCAAACTTCGTCCTCATGCAGAAACTATATCATAGTCCTATCAGGAATGCAATATTAACTTTATCTTGCACATTTGTATAACAACTCATCCCATCTTCTGTCAACTTCCTGCTGGAACTGTTCAATCAGATGTTCATTGCCTGGTTTGAAAAGATGCTTGAATCTTCCCTGTGGTCTTAAGAAGTCCTCAATCGGAAGCTTCTTCTTTGGCTCATAATTGAGAATCCACTTACCTTCCACCACTTCAAACAATGGCCAGTAGCATGTATCCACGCCCAATTTACAGATTTCCATAATATCCGGTGTGTTGTATCTCCAACCACGTGGACACGGTGCCATGATATTTAAAAATGCTGCACCTGGTGTATAAATGGCCTTCTCAGCCTTGATGTGTAAATCCTTAAAATTCTGCACAAAGGTAGTCTGTGCCACATAAGGAACATCATGAGATGCGATAATGGATGCCAAATCTTTTCTGTTCTGCATCTTACCATTGCTCTCGCTTCCAACCGGTGTGGTTGTAGTATCTGCATACATTGGTGTTGCTGAAGAACGTTGAATACCAGTGTTCATGTAAGCGCCATTGTCGTAGCAAACATATACCATATCGTGGTTACGTTCCATCGCACCTGACAAGGATTGGAAACCGATGTCATATGTACCACCGTCACCACCAAAGGTGATGAACTTATAGGTTTCGTCTAATTTCCCTTTTCTTCTAAGTGCATTATACGCACCTTCCACACCACTTAAGGTTGCGCCCGCATTTTCAAATGCATTGTGAATGTAGCTGTCTTCCCATGCTGTATATGGATATGTAAATGTAGACACTTCCAAACAGCCTGTTGCGTTTCCGATTACCGCTTTGTCACCTTCGTGAAGTCCACGAAGCACGTTTCTTACTGCGATTGTACCGCCACAGCCGGCGCACATTCTATGTCCCGGAGCAAGACGTTCCGGTTTATTCATTGTTTCTTTAAAATTATATGCCATTTCGTCTTCCTCCTTACTCTCTGATTCCTAGATAACGATAGGTTTCTCCTGCATCGCCATCTTCTACGATTTGTTTTAATGCGTCAAACACGCCTTCCATATCTTCTACACGCACGTCGCGTCCGCCTAGACCGTAAATGTAATTCACAGCCAAAGCCTGTGAACGTGCACGATACAGTGCCGACATTACATCTGCACCAAGTGGGCCACCATGATTACAATATCCTTCTGCTCTATCCATAATTGCTACCGCTTTTACATTTTTAAGAGCCTCTGCAAGCTCATCTGCCGGGAATGGACGATACAAACGAATCTTGATAAGACCAACCTTTTCGCCTTTCGCACGAAGGGCATCGATAGCATCCTTCGTTGTTCCTGCTGCGGAACCGATGATGACAACTGCTCTCTCTGCATCTTCCATGCAGTATTCTTCAAACAGACCATATTCTCTGCCTGAGATTTTTGCAAATTCATTTGCCACGTCTTTAACAACTGCAACCGCATGCTTCATACCTTCTGCCTGTTTGCGTTTTGCTTCCATATAATAATCGGTAATCGCATAAGGACCAACTGCCATAGGCTGTTTTGGATTTAGCAAATAATTCTCTGGTTCATATTCACCAACAAAATTTTTCACTTCACCATCATCTAACAACTCAATGTTTTCAACCGCATGACTGGTGATAAACCCGTCCTGACAGATCATAATTGGAAGGCGAACATCCTTGTGCTCTGAAATACGGAAAGCCTGCACCATGTTGTCATAGGCTTCCTGATTATTTTCTGCATAAATCTGTATCCAGCCCGCATCTCTTGCGCCCATACTGTCTGAATGGTCACAGTTGATGTTAATTGGACCGGAAAGTGCACGGTTTACTAATGCTAATGCAAGCGGAAGTCTGTTCGATGCTGCTATGTACAATTCTTCCCACATGTACGCAAGTCCACAGGAGGATGTTGCTGTCAGCGCTCTGGCTCCTGCTGCAGAAGCACCGATTGTCGCACTCATGGAACTGTGTTCACTCTCTACAGTAATAAATTCGGTATCCACCTGACCATTTGCTACAAAGGAAGCAAAGTATTGTGGAATTTCGGTAGATGGTGTGATAGGGAATGCAGGGAATACGTCCGGATTAATTTGACGGAGCGCGATTGCAACTGCTTCATTTCCCGATAAACGTTCTCTTTTTCCCATATTATTTCACCCCTTCCATTGTAATTGCACCGAACGGACATGATTTCACACAGATACCACATCCCTTGCAGTGTTCCAAATCAAATGCACCACGCTTCATATCCTTAACTGGAATACAGCTATCCGGACATACTGGTACACATAATAAGCATTGTTTACATTTGTCTTCAATAAACTCAGGTTTCACGGAAGACCATTCCCCTGTCTTGAACTCCTTAGAAGTTCCGGAGCCGACAATAATCATACCTTCAGTCAAATCCTGCCATTTTGTTTTTACGCCTAATTTATTTACATCACTTGCCATGATTATTGCACCTCCTGCATTGCCATTTTCAGTGCAGCCATATTGCCATCAATTACTTCCGGCTTGCTTGCAAATTTGTGTTTAAATGAGCTTTCCATTTCCTGTAAAAATGTTTCCTCATCCATAATACCTGCCACCTTTACAATCGCTGCAAGAAGTGGTGTGTTTGGGAAATATTTACCCATTGTTGCCATAGAAACCTTGTGAGCATCAATGATATACACTTCCCCTTCGTATCCCTTTAAATGTGGAATAATTTCCTCTTTCGTGCGCTGTGTATTAATTAAAATGGTACCGTCCTTTTTAAGACCTTTCGTCACGTCTACTGTTTCCAAAAGTGACTCATCCACTACCACCACATACTGTGGGTCATAGATATTCGAATGTACGCGAATCTGCTTATCGCTGATACGATTGTATGCCGTAATTGGCGCGCCCATACGCTCCGGGCCGTACTCTGGGAAACCTTGTACATATTTTCCTGTTTGAAATGCGACGTCAGCCAATAAAAGTGCAGCTGTCTTGGCACCCTGACCACCGCGTCCATGCCATCTGATTTCTGTAAGATTACTCATTTGACCTTCTCCCTTCAATTCTTCTCCTTATATATATAAAGATATTTTACTAGAAGATTCTGGATTTGTCTAGAGTGCACTCTGTTTTTTGCGTGAAATTTGATTAATTGGACATTGATGTGATTTTGTATGATTTGTTGCTTATGGGTTGGGCATTGATATGATTTTGCAAGAAAAATGCCTAATCGGTTGATACTTGTTAGGCATAGAAAATATTTTGCATAGAAGCCGCCTAATTGATTAGGCATAGAAAAAATAATTGGCTTGTGTGAATATAAAACAGTGATTTTTTACTAAAATTTTAGGCACTGACAACCAAACCATCTGTAGTTGACTAATAAGACAAAAAAATTAGTCTACATTTAAATAAAAATATACATATGCCTAACACCAACAAATAAACTCAAAATCTGTTGTGCCCCATTTTTAGAAAAAGAAAAAACCCTTGCAAAAACAAGGGTTTTATGCCGGCAGCGGGACTTGAACCCGCACGTGGTTGCCCACAACAGATTTTGAGTCTGCCTCGTCTGCCATTCCGACACGCCGGCTTTCCATCATTCAGAACACAATAATGTGTCCCAAACGACTTATTCATAATATCGTAAATGGTGGTTAAAGTCAACCACTTTTTTTCAAGTAGTATCTTTTTTTTAATTTTTCATATAGTATCAATTTTCATCATTAACCTGCCATTTACAAATTTTAATTGATTTTCCTATACAATTTTTACATCACATGGTATTATTAGGAAGTTGTTTACATAATTTCATAAAAAAGGAAGGTTTTTACATATGTTACAAATAATAGAGAAAATAAATGCTGTGGTAAACGATTTTATTTGGGGCGTTCCGGCTATGGCATGTATCATTGGTGTGGGTCTTCTACTCAGTGTGGAAACTCGCTTTATTCAAATTCGTAAATTCGGATATGCGCTGAAAATGACAATTGGGCGCATCTTCAAAAAATCAGAGGCTTCATCCGGTGCAATGACACCGTTCCAGTCGGTGTGTACTGCCTTAGCGGCAACCGTGGGAACCGGAAATATCGCAGGCGTGGCAGGCGCAATCGCCATCGGTGGTCCTGGCGCGGTATTTTGGATGTGGATTTCTGCACTGCTCGGCATGTGCACCAAATTTGCTGAGGTGACATTGGCAGTACATTATCGTGAGAAAAACAAACACGGGGATTATGTAGGCGGACCAATGTACTATATTAAAAACGGTCTGAGCCGCAGATGGCATTGGCTTGCATACGCATTTGCATTTTTAGGTGTATTTGCAGTATTCGGAACAGGAAATGCAACACAGGTAAATACGATCACAACCGCTATTAACTCAGCCTTAATGAATTACAAAATTCTTGATGCCTCCTCTGTTGGAACCTTTAATTTAGTTCTTGGCATCATTATTGCAATCTTAGTTGGGGCAATTCTTCTTGGTGGAATCAAGCGTATTGGTAAAGTGACCGAAAAACTCGTACCTTTTATGGCTCTTTTGTATGTCACTCTCGCCGTTGGCGTTATTGTACTCAATATAGACTCAGTTCCAGAAGTATTTAGCTCGATCTTTGAAGGTGCATTCAACCCGGCTGCTGTTACGGGTGGTGCCGTTGGCTACTTCTTTACCAGCATGAAACGAGGCATAGCAAGAGGCATTTTCTCAAATGAAGCAGGACTTGGTACGGGCTCTATCGCACATGCCTGTGCGGATACGGATAAGCCGGTGCAACAAGGACTATTTGGTATCTTTGAAGTGTTCACAGACACCATTTTGATTTGTACCTTAACTGCTCTCACCATCCTGTGTGGCGGAACTGCCATCCAATATGGTATGGACGCCGGTGCAGAGCTTACCATTAGTGGTTTTGTTTCTACATACGGAAATTGGGTGTCAATATTTACCGCAATCGCCCTTTGCTGCTTCGCATTCTCAACCATCTTGGGCTGGGGATTATACGGCGCCAGATGCATTGAATTTATTTTTGGTGAAAAAGTAATTAAACCATTCATGGTTGTATATTCCTGCATTGCTATTATTGGAGCAACGGCCGACCTCGGATTAATCTGGGGCATTTCAGAAACCTGCAACGGACTGATGGCAATTCCAAACTTAATCGCACTCTTCCTGTTATCCGGAAAGGTAGCACAATTGACAAGACAACATTTTCGAAAATAGTTCCATAAAAAGTGGAGTTCCTTATGATTTCTATCATAAAGAACTCCTTTTCTACTTCTAGTCTTGATTAAACACATCGCGTTTCAACATTTTTTCCTGATGTGCAATAATGGTTGTACATACTGCATCACCTGTAATGTTAACTGCTGTACGCATCATATCTAAGATTCTGTCGATACCCATAATCAGCGCGATTCCTTCCACCGGAAGCCCCACGGATGCAAGTACCATTGACAATGTAACAAGCCCAACACTTGGTACACCCGCAGTACCAATGGATGCCAATGTAGCTGTTACTACCACAGTTGCAAGGTCTGCCGGTGATAGATTAATACCATAAACCTGTGCAATAAATACAACCGCAACACCTTGCATAATCGAAGTACCATCCATGTTCACAGTTGCCCCAAGCGGAACAGTAAACGATGAAATCTGCTTTGATACACCCATTTTCTTATGCAAGGTATCGATAGACATCGGAATGGTCGCATTGGATGTGGCTGTTGAAAATGCGAATCCCATAACCGGCGCATATTTTTTGATAAATTTCATCGGATTTAATCTTGTAAATACAAATAGTAAAATCTGATAAATTACAAAGCACTGGATAACAAGTGCAGTTGTTACGCTTCCCATATATTTGAGCATTGGCAAGAATGCAGAAAATCCGAGATTTGCAAATGTACGTGCAATCAAGCAGAACACACCGATTGGCGCCACCTTCATAATTGCCATTGTCATTTCCATCATAACATCATTGAATTCACTAAAGAAATTCGCTACTGTAGAAGCACGGCTTCCCAATTTAGCTAACATAATTCCTACAAACAACGCAAACACGATAATCGGAAGCATATCCCCGCTTGCCATAGAGGAAATCGGATTCTTCGGAATAATGTTTAAAATCGTATCTACCATGCTTGTCTGAGTAGCCGTGGTAGACATCTCTGCCTTTTGCACAGATTCCATATCAAGCCCTATTCCCGGATTAATCACATAAGCAGTTCCAATCGCAACCGCCACTGCCATCGCTGTGGTAAAAAGGTAAAACAACACCGTTTTAACACCAACCTTACCAAGTGTTTTGGTATCACCAATTGCCATGCTGCCACATACCAATGAGCAGAATACCAACGGCACCACAAGCATTTGCATCAGACGTATAAAACCTTGTCCAACCACATAAAATACACCCTCAATAATAATGGTGTCTCGTATATATCCTTTCGGCATGAAGTAATGAATACCCACACCAAGTAAAGCTCCCACAATCAATGCAATGAAGATTTTTGTGGAAAGCCCCATTGTTTTTTTGTTTTTATCATGCGACATTATTGCAATCCTCCAGTTTCATCCAAATATTCTTTCAATGCCACTCTCCAGTCTTTTGGTTCCTCCATGCCGGTCAAACGCATCATCATATTGTCCAGAACAGAATATGCCGGACGTCTCTTATTCTCAGATACCACAGGAAGCAGTTCCAACTTACCCGCATTGCCTGAATATTCCAAAATTGCCCGCGCAAATTCAAATCTGCTGCAGCTTCCCTGACAAACCACATGATACAGACCGAAGGCATCATTATCAATAAAATATGTAATCACTTTTGCCAATTCTTTTGCACTTGTAGGTACTGCGTAACGATTATTCGGCACCTGCATTGACTCTGCTCTTCCTACATGCCAGAGCACTTCATCCACAAAATCTCTTCCTATGCCGTAAATCCATGAGCTTCTTATAATAACGAAACGATTCGATAGCTGTGTCAAAAACTTTTCTCCCGCTTCTTTTGACTTACCATAAATTGTTTTCGCATGTGTCGCATCAAACTCGTTGTATGGCACTTCTGATTCCAAATCAAACACATCATCTGTAGACATTTGAATCACTTTTGCATTTACCTCATTTGCGGATAAAGCAATATTTCTCACACCGATTGCATTTACCTTATATGCCTCATCGCGATGTTCTTCACAATATGTAACATCCGTAAGACTTGCACAGTTAATCACAACATCCGGACGATTCACGCGCATATATTGCTGAACCTGTTTCAAATTCGTAATATCCACTTCATGAATATCCGTTGTTAAAAGCTGATATTGTGTACAATCTAATAATTCAACCAACGCAGAACCAATATGGCCTTCTGCACCTGTAATCCATATCTTTTTCATATACCATTCCCTCCTCGTATTTATCTCTTATCATTTTATAAGAAATTCATTTTTTCGTCAAATTATTATAGCAATTTATTGTAGACATATTTTTAACTTTAGTGTAAATTCAAGGAAATAGTATTTTTATTGATATTGTAAATAAACGTGAGGTTAAAAATGTATACTGAAACACAAAACTACTCTAGAACAAAACTATCCTGTTATTTTTCCTATCTGTCGATGGCAACTCCATTTAGTCTACCACCGCTACTATTCGTGACATTTCGGGAAATGTACGGGATTTCATATACGTTACTGGGAACCTTGGTGCTAATTAATTTTTGCACACAGTTGACGATTGATTTGATATTTAGTTTCTTTTCCAAATATTTTAATATCCACATGACAGTGAAGGTGATGCCAATACTTACATCATTAGGTTTAATAATTTATGCTCTGATTCCTTCTCTTGTCCCAGAATATGCTTATCTCGGCTTGGTTGTAGGAACCATTATCTTCTCTGTGGCAGCCGGACTAAGTGAGGTGCTATTAAGCCCGGTGATAGCTGCCATACCTTCCGAGCATCCGGACAAGGATATGAGTTTGTTACACTCCCTATATGCATGGGGCGTATTAATTGTTATTGTTATTAGCACTGTATTCCTTAACCTATTTGGAAGAGAAAAATGGATGTACTTGACCGTCTTTCTGGCACTCTTTCCACTGGTTGCTTCTTATCTTTTCGCAACCTCGCCAATGCCGGAGATGGTGCTTTCCCACGATTCAAAATCTGGTAATGCTAAGAAACATCATTTCGGGTTAGCCTTGTGTGTTGCTTGTATTTTTCTAGGAAGCTGTGCTGAAAACACCATGTCAAGTTGGATTTCAGGATTCATGGAAAATGCCCTTCATATACCAAAGACACTTGGAGATATTTTCGGAATGGCGTTATTCGCAATTCTGTTGGGGCTTACCAGAACCTGGTACGCAAAGCATGGTCGCAACATTATGAATTTCTTGCTTTGTAGCATGATTGGTGCCACTGTTTGTTATCTTGTAATTGGTCTTTCCGGCAATATGATTCTTTCCTTTATGGGATGCGTTCTGACCGGATGTTTTACCTCTATGCTTTGGCCGGGAAGTCTGATTTTAATGGAGGAGAAAATGCCAAAGTTGGGCGTGGCTGCTTATGCACTTATGGCCGCCGGCGGTGATTTGGGTGCATCCGTTGCACCACAGTTAATGGGAATTGTTGTTGATAAGGTTTCGATTAGTAGCTGGGCTGAGAAGCTTAGCATGACTGTGTCTCTTGCTCCGGAACAGATTGGCATGAAAACCGGAATGCTGGTTGCGGCAGTATTTCCACTGGTGGGGACAGTGTTGCTGGTGGGGATGAAGAAGTATTTTGAGAGGAAATGATAATTTAATATAATTCTTACTTTCTTGTGGTTTTAGTTTCTGTTTTAATAAAAATGTGTACCACGTATCAACATGGATTAGGCATATACATCTTTTTGAGTGTATACTGCCTAATTTTTTTCACTTTTTAGTCACCAAGATAAAAAGAGAGTTATCAATGCCTAATTTATTACTTGAAAATTATGATTTTGTGTAGCAGCAAGTCATTTATTGTTTCTATGCCTAAATAATTAGGCAGTTTCTTAATGAAAGTTTCAATATGCCTAACCAGATAGTATGGATTAGGCAGAGTAAGTTATATCTGCGATGACTGACATAAGCTCGAAAGCCATCGGATTCCTGCGAAGGCAAGAAAGAACCTCGAATCCACTCGTTTCACTCGCTCCTTCTCGGCCATTTCTTGTCTACCAATGAATTGCTGTACAAAAAAAGAACTTCTCGAGTAAACTCGGAAGTTCTTTCCTTGAACTGCAATTCGCAGTAATCCTTAACGTTTGCTGAACTGTGGAGCACGTCTCGCAGCTTTGAGACCGTATTTCTTACGTTCTTTCATACGTGGATCACGTGTTAAGAATCCTGCTTTCTTAAGAACTGGTCTGTAATCTGCATCAGCTTGAAGTAAAGCTCTTGAGATACCGTGACGGATTGCACCAGCTTGTCCTGTGTATCCACCACCGTGTACGTTTACTAATACGTCGAATTTATCTAAAGTTTCTGTAGCAACCAATGGTTGACGTACAACTACTTTCAATGTTTCTAATCCGAAGTATTCGTCCATGCTTCTTTTATTAATTGTAATGTTACCTGTTCCAGGTACTAAGTATACTCTTGCGATTGATTTTTTTCTTCTTCCTGTTCCGTAGAATTTTGCGCTAGACATATTATTTCCTCCTCTTACCTAATTAGAATGTTAATACTTCTGGTTTTTGAGCTGCATGTGCGTGCTCTGCTCCAGCGTATACATGAAGTTTCTTGTACATTTCTCTTCCTAATGGTCCTTTTGGAAGCATGCCTTTAACAGCGAGTTCGATAACCTTTTCTGGTTTCTTGTTCATCATTTCTCTTAATGTAGTTTCTTTCATACCACCTACATAATCAGAGTGATTGTAGTAGATCTTTTGATCTAATTTCTTACCTGTCACAGCGATTTTCTCAGCGTTGATTACGATTACGTAATCACCTGTATCAACGTGTGGTGTATATTCTGGTTTATTTTTTCCTCTTAAAACTTTTGCTACTTCAGCTGACAAACGTCCTAATGTACATCCTTCAGCGTCAACTACATACCATTTTCTTTCAATCTTGCTTGGATTAGCCATGTAAGTTTTCATTGGGTTTCCTCCTAAATAATTCTCAGTTAAATTGTTATCATTTATATAGGAATCAGTCCACTCCGGGGCATTGGCGCAAACTGCTTCTTCTATTCTCATGCCGTTATATTATATTACGCCACAATTTCCATGTCAAGGAAAATTTTATCTTTTTTTGCGAATTATTGCAAGCATTTCTTTGCTTCTTCTATATCTTCTTGTACCTGTTTTAGCACTTCTTCCAGACTGTTAAACTTTTGAATGGGACGTAGAAATTTGTGTACTTCCAATTCCACAGACTGGCCATAAATATCCTGGTCGAAATCTAAAATATGCGCCTCTACCGTCAAATGCTGCTCATCATCCACAGTAGGCCTTGTGCCGATATTTGTCACCGCCAAATGCGTTCCCTCGCCCACCTTAATTCGTGTCGCATACACACCACACTCCGGTAACAAACTTTCATCGCAAACCTTTATATTTGCAGTCGGCATTCCAACGGTTCTGCCTAGCGCTTTGCCATGGACAACTTTTCCAGTCAGAACAACCGGGAACAACTTTTCATGCAATTTATCCATACCTACTTCACAACCACTTTACGGAAGTTCTTCTTACCTCTTCTGAGTACAAGTCCTTCCTCCGGAATTGCATCTGCTGTAAACATTGCTTTGATATCCGTCACCTTTTCGCCATCAACAGCAACACCGCCCTGTTCTACGGCACGTCTCGCTTCTGATTTAGAAGGAACCAATCCGCTCTTGAAAAGCAATGTAAGGATGTCGATGGAACCATCTACAAGGTCCTCTGCTGTCAGTTCAAATGTTGGCATATTTGCTGCAGCTCCGCTTGAGAATAATGCTCTTGCACTTTCCTGTGCTTTCACTGCTTCTTCTTCGCCGTGAACTAATTTAGTCAATTCATATGCCAAAATCTCTTTTGCCTGGTTCAGTTGACTTCCTTCCCAAGCATCCATCTTGTCAATTTCCTCTAATGGAAGGAATGTAAGCATACGGATACATTTCAGAACGTCCGCATCTGCCACATTTCTCCAGTATTGATAAAACTCAAATGGAGAAGTTTTATTTGGGTCAAGCCAAACAGCACCTGACTGTGTCTTACCCATTTTCTTTCCTTCTGAGTTAAGAAGCAATGTAATTGTCATAGCACTTGCGTCTTTACCAAGTTTACGACGAATCAACTCTGTACCACCAAGCATGTTGCTCCATTGGTCGTCTCCACCAAACTGTAAGTTACATCCGTATTTTTGGAACAATGCATAGAAGTCATAACTCTGCATAATCATGTAGTTAAACTCTAAGAAGCTAAGACCTTTTTCCATACGTTGCTTGTAGCATTCTGCAGTCAACATACGGTTTACACTAAAGTGAGCTCCGACTTCACGAAGCACATCAATGTAGTTTAAGTCTAATAACCAGTCCGCATTATTTACCATTAAAGCTTTGCCTTCTGAGAAGTCGATAAATTTGCTCATCTGCTGTTTGAAGCATTCGCAGTTGTGTTCGATGGTTTCCTTTGTCATCATCTGACGCATATCACTTCTACCTGACGGGTCACCAATCATAGCTGTACCGCCACCGATTAATGCAATCGGTTTATTCCCTGCCATCTGAAGACGCTTCATCAAGCAGAGCGCCATAAAATGTCCTACATGAAGGCTGTCTGCTGTCGGGTCAAATCCAATGTAGAATGTGGCTTTCCCATTGTTCACCAACTCTTTAATAAGTTCTTCATCTGTCACCTGAGCAATCAATCCTCTGGCCTGTAATTCTTCATAAATTCCCATTTTGTTTCTCCTCCTGAAAAAAAATCCTCGTCCTTCAAAAAGGACGAGGTTAAATCTCGTGTTACCACCTTCATTCGCACACAACTCACATTGCATGCCTCAATGAGTACCCATTGAATACTCTCGCGCGTTAACGTGCGCCACCCCGTTGCAGCCTACTAATCTAATGCGTTCGGTGCAAAGCTCCAAGATGTATTCACAACTACTTTCCCTTGCGCCTCTCATCAACCGGCTGCTTTCTGTAAGGTACCTGTGGCTGCTACTTCTTCTTTTCATAGCCTTATCTTTTATCATAACGAAATATTAACTGATACGCGCTATTTTGTCAAGATTAGATTCATCTTCTTGCTTTCAAACTCTCTAAAATGTAGTTCACATTTGATTCTATCATAACACCTGGATATTTTTCTTGAAAATCCACTAATACATTTTTTGAATTGTATTCTTCTTCTTTTACAGACGCAAATACTTCTTCATAGTTGTTATACATCATAATACTATTAATAAATTTTCTTGATTCCTCTGAAAAGCAATCCCATCCACCATACAAATTCTCCACCGCATTGTTGATATTTTCCAAGGTAATCATTTTCCCCTGTTCTTTATGTTCTTTCAGAACACCTATAATATCCGACAAATCACTTTTGTATTTTCTGCCCGAGCGCAGCTTCATTGCTATTAGATATTCAGCCGAAATAGTACGAATTTCCAACACATTAGAATATGTGCAATAATATTTGGCATATTGATTCAATTTAGGCGAATATGAACTTGTTCTCATGAAATCTGCATTTATCCAATCCTTAGGTAAATCATACTTATCTCTCACATGATTTATAGCCTCCCTCATGGCAGAACCTGCATGAATAATTGCATCTACATCCGTAGTCATATCTCTAAATCCATAATTTGCAAGAATGGAAGCACCTCCTACTAAAATAATTTCCGCCTTCGCTGACTTCCCATTTAATTTACGGAACTCCTTCGCAAGTTCTTTCAAATACATGTCAAGGTTGTCTTTTGTAAAATAATTTGTTGTATCAGACGACATTTCGCACCTCATTTTCTACAATATTGAATCGAACAAATTCCGGAATTGATTCTTTAAACGCCTGCTCCTTTATATTCTTATTTTTCATTGCACCCGAAGCAGCTATAATACTAGAAGGATAAATTGTTTTTTCTAGCTTTTGACAGCGTAAATCATTATAATCATTGCATTTCGGTATATTATTAACCCTGCTGAGATAATCTAACATTGCAAGAAGATAAAAACATTCCGGATACCATTTTTTTCGATAAAATTTTCGAATATCATTACGTTCCAAAGTTTCAATAACAAATTCAACATCTCCCAACAGTTTAACACGATGACATACATTACTTTTATACAACTCAAAGTCGCATCGTTCCTCCATATAACTTTCTAGCAAAGACTCCATTGTCACTCTCAATGCCTTAGAAAGTTTATATATCGTTTCTCCTGAACACTTTTCCAATCTTGTTTTACCATTGCAAATGTCATTAAGTGTTGCATATGGAATACCACTATCTTTTGACAGCCTATATATCGTCATATTTTTTTCTTTCATTAAGTCGTCAATCATAATATCACCTCTTTTTATAATTATAACGGTAAACCGTTATAATGTCAATTGTAATATAAAACCAAAAAGAATATTGAATTCTCATCACTTTTGCGATATCTTAATGATAAATAGGAGGTGGATCATGTCAATCGTAGATTACGAAAAAGCGTATAAATTAGGGAAAAAAGAGTATCAACAACGTATGTCGCACGGAGAAAAGCCAACATTACTCGTGCTTGACGATATATTGCCGTCCAAAGGTTCGTATGCAGAGGTTCCATTGGGCCTTGTCCAGATTCCATTGGAGCAGATTGCGGGAACCAAGACAAACAGCAGATGCAACGCATTTGCAAGAAACTTCATGCCTATTTTAGATCAGGAGTCCGAGTTTGCGCGAAAATGGTCTGACTTAAGCACAAGCCACGTAGAAGAAGGCATCCGTGAGCCAATCAAAGCTTACGAATATATGAATCAGTTCTATGTAGAAGAGGGAAATAAACGTGTCAGTGTAACCAAATTTTTTGATGGTATTGAAATATCGGGTTATGTAACAAGACTCATTCCTAAAAAGTCGGAGGATAAAGATAATAAAATCTATTTTGAATTTTTAGACTTTTACGAACTAAGTCATATCAACTACATATGGTTTACCAAAGAAGGAAGTTTTTCGAAGCTGCAAGAACTGATGGGGAAAGAGCCGGAGGAAATCTGGTCGGATGATGACCGCATGGATTTCTATTCCATCTACTACCGTTTCAAAAAGGAATACGAAAACAAAAATACTGACCTTTCTATTACAACGGGGGACGCATTCCTGTCATTCATGGAAGTACACGGATATAACAATATTTGCAACCTCTACAGCGATGAGCTGAAGAAAATGATTTCGAAAACTTGGGAAGAATTTAACCTGCTAGATGCGGACGAAAATATTGAAATCATGCTTGACCCAACGGAAAAACCTTCCCTTTTGGGCAAATTACATTTGTTTGGGACACCAAAATTAAAGATTGCATTTTTATATGAAAAGACAGCTCACTCTTCTGCATGGACATATGGGCATGAGCTTGGCCGCCTACACTTAGAGCAAGCCTTTTCAGACGAAGTTGAAACACTTTTTTATGAAAATGTAACTCACGAAAACGTGGAAAGCCACATAGAAAAAGCAGTCAGTGAAAAGTGCAATATCATTTTTACAACCACTCCTGCTTTTGCCGGAGCTAGCGTGAAGGCTGCTATTGACCACCCGAACGTGAAGGTTCTAAACTGCTCAGTAAATACGTCACACCGCTACATTCGAACCTACTACATTCGCATGCACGAAGTGAAATTCTTAATGGGAGCAATTGCCGGAGCAATGGCTGAAAATGATAAAATTACATACATCGCAGATTATCCGCTTTACGGCACAATTGCACACATCAATGCATTTGCAATGGGCGCTAAAATGATTAATCCACGTGCCGAAATTCATTTGGACTGGAGATGTTTGAAAGACAATGACGTAATGGAGAATCTGCAAAAGCTATCGCCTTCCTGCTTCTCCACAAGAGATATGCTGATGCCGGATGACGATGTGCGTTACTTCGGTATCTATCAGATGGAAGACGGGCAAATGCGCAACCTTGCGATGCCACTCTTACACTGGGGCAAATTTTATGAACAGCTTATTCGTGCCATTATGGACGGTTCATGGAATCATGATGACAGTTCCTCCATGCACAAGGCGATTAATTACTGGTGGGGCATGTCTGCCGGCGTAATTGACGTCATTTGCTCGCGCAATCTTCCAATTGGAACGAAGCGCCTGATTGACCTTTTAAAGAAAACCATTATGAATGGAGAATTTAACTTATTTAGCGGTGTGCTCTACTCACAAGATGGAGTTGTACAGCCAGACCCGAACCATATACTTACACCGGACGAGCTGATTAACATGGACTGGCTTGCGGAAAACGTAATTGGGCACATTCCAACTAAGGATGAATTGGTGGAAAGCGCCATTCCTGTATATTTGCAACAAGGAATCGATACGAAAGGATAGTTTTATGAAAATATTAGCGATAGCGGATGAAGAATCTGCTTATCTATGGGATTATTTTGAGAAAAGCAAATTGGAAGACATTGACCTTATCATCTCATGTGGCGACCTGAAACCTCAATATCTCTCTTTTCTTGCGACATTTACCAGTGCTCCTGTCATCTATGTGCACGGGAACCACGATGAAAAATATAAGCACACTCCACCGGAAGGCTGCATCTGCATTGAAGACCAGATATACGTCTACAAAGGAGTGCGCATTCTCGGGCTTGGCGGTTCTATGGAATATACCTCTGGCGACCACCAATATACAGAGAAGGCAATGCAAAAGAGGGTGCGCAAGTTACGCCGCCAACTATTTCGTAACAAAGGCTTTGACATTCTGGTCACCCACGCTCCCGCCTTCGGGCTCAACGACGGGGAAGATTTGCCACACCGTGGCTTTCAAGTATTTAACACCTTGATAGAGAAATACAATCCGAAATATTTCCTACACGGCCATGTCCATATGAGATATGGCAGGAAGCATGTAAGATTTGATACATGTAAGGATACGAAAGTGATAAATGCGTTTGAACGATGCGTGTTTGAGTATGAGGGGTAAGAAAAAGGCTATGCAACTGAATTTCTCATCAGTTGCACAGCCTTTGCCTTGTTATTTCATCTATACTATTATTTCTGAATGGAATCCAGCACTTGCTTCGCCGCTTGGAAATCCTCTACCGTTTTTCCTAACGCTTCGCATGCTTTTTCTAATGACCATTGAAGATTCTCCATAAGGTTCTTCACCGATTGCACTGTCTCTTTTGCCGTTACTTCCCTCTCCGTACGTTCTACAATTAAATCACTCAAATTACACATATTCCTTGCATCTCCTTCCATTTCCGTTTCCATCTTCATCTGATGTTCTTGTTCCAAAATCTCTTTCTTCTGTTCAGCCTTCAACTTTGTTGATAACAACACATTTAACATATTTATCAACTGATTCTCACAGTCAACATTCTCATCTGTGCATAATCTTATTATCAAAACTGATAGCAAATCATAGTTTTCTACACCTGTAAACTCTCCATAAATATTCTTTTCTTCCATAGAATATTCCGTTATAGTGTTCGCATATTTCTTCGGTGGCTCCATACATAACCATATCGAGTATACTTTTTTGATATCATCATAGTTATCCGGTACAAACTCTGTGTATACTTGCTCTGATATCATTCTGGAGCAATAGAATATGCCACGACTACAGAAATGATATCCAGGATAATAGTCCTTTTGCAACTCTATGTTTATAATAATTTTAATCTTTTCCTTTTGCGGTGTCAATGCATTAAACTTAATATCAAAAGAAAACTCTCCTTCCTCTGGTATTTTACTCGAAGTATCCATTCCTCCAATTTTCTCGTTTTGTGGCAACACACTATGTGTCTCAACCTCCGGTGTTCCTTCAATATAATTTATGATTTCTTCAATACTGCACTCCTTGTATTCAGGTATTGAAAATTTCATAATTCTTGCAAGCACCTGTTTATTACTCACAAGATACTTTGCTGTGGTATCGTACATACTTTTTGTTTCAGTAATATCAATACCATGTGCCAATTGTGTTTTTGACATAATGATTCCTCCTTCGTTCACCATTCTTATTAAATTATTTCACATTTTGAATTCTTCGGCTGAATCGCCTTGAAAATCAGATGCGTTTTGTAACGCATTTAGACACTTTGGATAGTTGGAAAATGAATCCGTGCCTTATTGTGATAATATGACTATAACATATCCTCAATTATTTTTTCAAGTGTTTAGTTTTGCTTTTAAAGTCGCCTTTTCCACTCCTCTTGGTGTTAATGGGTATATACGGCACATTCCCACTTGCAAATACCCAGAATTCTATTTATAACCTCAAAAAGCAAGCATATTTTGCTTGCTAATTTCTATAAATTGCTGTGTGAGGCATGAAAATACCCATGATTCATCAAAATCATGGGTATAGAGCCATATAAAACACCATTTTATAGAAAGTCGTATTCTAAAAAGAACCGAAAGATGCCAAAATGCACAAAAAGACCATACGGACCATACAGCGCCATCAAATCCAACCACACAAAAAGGCTATGCGACATCATATCGCATAGCCTTTCATCATATCTTTATTCTCTTATTCTTCCACACTTACTTCTTCGTCTGCAACTACGTCTTCTACGACTGGAGCTTCTTCCACTTCTTTTCCAGTGTCAAGCTTCACATCGCGGTATTGTCTCATACCTGTACCAACAGGAATCAACTTACCGATAATAACGTTTTCTTTCAGACCAAGTAATGGGTCAACTTTACCTTTGATTGCTGCTTCCGTAAGAACTTTTGTTGTTTCTTGGAAGGAAGCTGCTGACAAGAAGGAATCTGTTGCAAGAGAAGCCTTTGTAATACCAAGCATTACCGGTTCTCCTGTTGCAGGTTCTTTACCTTCTGCTACAAGTCTTTCGTTTGCTTCTTCAAAGTCAAGAATATCTACCATTGTTCCTGGTAAGAATTCGGAATCACCGTTTTCTTCCACACGTACTTTCTTCAGCATTTGACGAACAATTACTTCGATGTGTTTATCGTTGATATCAACACCTTGGAGGCGGTATACACGTTGTACTTCTTGGATCATGTAATCTTGTACTGCACGTAAACCTTTAATCTTCAAGATATCGTGTGGATTTACACTACCTTCTGTAAGTTCATCACCTGCTTCCAATACAGCACCGTCTTGAATCTTCAATCTTGAACCATATGGAATGAGGTACGCTTTGGATTCACCTGTTTCGTTGTTTGTTACGATAACTTCACGTTTCTTCTTGGTATCGTTGATTGTAGCTACGCCACCGAACTCTGTGATAATCGCAAGTCCTTTTGGTTTTCTTGCTTCGAAAAGTTCTTCGACACGAGGAAGACCCTGTGTGATATCTCCACCGGCAACACCACCGGTATGGAAGGTTCTCATGGTAAGCTGTGTACCTGGTTCACCGATTGACTGAGCAGCGATAATACCAACTGCTTCACCAACCTGTACAGGTTCACCTGTTGCCATGTTTGCACCGTAACATTTTGCACAAACACCGATGTGTGATTTACAGGTAAGGATTGTACGAATCTTCACTTCTGTGATTGGACCGCCATCCTTATTTACACCATATTTCATTACGCGCTCTGCACGTTTTGGTGTAACCATGTGGTTTGCTTTCACGATGATGTTTCCATCTTTATCGCAAATATCTTCACATACATAACGTCCTGTAATACGCTCTTGTAAGCTTTCAATTTCTTCATTTCCTTCCATGAATGCTTTTACATACATACCTGGAATTTCAGCACCTGCATCTACACAGTCTACTTCATGAATACTGAGCTGTTGTGAAACGTCAACAAGACGTCTTGTCAGGTAACCAGAGTCGGCTGTACGAAGAGCTGTATCGGAAAGACCTTTACGAGCACCATGGGCTGACATGAAGTATTCCAATACGTCGAGACCTTCACGGAAGTTTGACTTGATTGGGAGCTCGATGGTACGACCGGTTGTATCGGCCATAAGTCCACGCATACCTGCAAGCTGTTTAATCTGCTTGTCGGAACCACGGGCACCTGAGTCAGCCATCATGAAGATGTTGTTGTACTTATCAAGTCCGTCTAAGAGGGCTTTTGTAAGTGCATCATCTGTATTCTTCCATGTCTCAACAACTTCTTTATAACGTTCTTCTTCTGTGATAAGACCACGTTTGAAGTTCTTTGTAATTCTATCCACAGTGTCTTGTGCTTCTTGAATCATCTGTGGTTTCTGTGGTGGTACTGTCATTTCGGAAATGGATACGGTCATCGCAGCTCTTGTAGAATACTTGTATCCTGTTGCTTTGATTTTATCCAATACTTCCGCTGTTACTGTAGCACCGTGTGTATTAATTACTTTTTCAAGAATCTGTTTGTTTTGTTTCTTTCCTACAAGGAAGTCAACTTCCAAAAGAAGTTCTTTTCCTGGGATAGTTCTGTCTACGAAACCTAAATCCTGAGGAATGATTTCGTTAAATAAGAAACGTCCTAAAGTAGATTCTACTGTACCACTCTTCACTTCGCCATCAATTGTTTTCGTTACACGAACTTTGATGCGTGAGTGCAAGGTGATAGCACCATTTTCATATGCTAAGATTGCCTCGTTCAAGTTCTTGAAGCACTTACCTTCACCCTTAACTCCTGGTCTTTCCTGTGTCAAATAGTAGATACCAAGAACCATATCCTGTGAAGGAACGGCTACCGGACCACCATCTGATGGTTTCAGCAAGTTGTTAGGTGAAAGAAGTAAGAAACGACATTCAGCCTGTGCTTCTACGGAAAGTGGCAGATGGACAGCCATCTGGTCACCGTCGAAGTCGGCGTTGTATGCGGTACATACAAGTGGATGAAGTTTGATAGCCTTACCTTCTACAAGGATTGGTTCAAATGCTTGAATACCAAGTCTGTGAAGGGTAGGGGCACGGTTTAACATAACCGGATGTTCTTTAATTACTTCTTCCAAAACATCCCAAACTTCCGGTTGAAGTCTTTCTACCATCTTCTTCGCATTTTTAATATTATGAGCTGTACCGTTAGCTACTAACTCTTTCATAACGAATGGCTTGAATAATTCGATAGCCATTTCTTTTGGAAGACCACACTGATAAATCTTAAGTTCTGGTCCTACAACGATTACGGAACGTCCTGAGTAGTCAACACGTTTTCCAAGTAAGTTTTGACGGAAACGTCCTGATTTACCCTTTAACATATCAGACAATGATTTGAGTGCTCTGTTACCAGGACCTGTTACCGGACGACCACGACGACCATTGTCGATAAGTGCGTCAACAGCTTCCTGAAGCATTCTCTTTTCATTACGCACGATAATGTCCGGAGCGCCTAATTCTAATAATCTTCTTAAA
This sequence comes from Faecalimonas sp., assembly GCA_045654105.1. GTDB lineage: Bacteria > Bacillota > Clostridia > Lachnospirales > Lachnospiraceae > Faecalimonas. Next base: position 21,452 of record JAZOMR010000079.1, read on the forward strand.
CGGTTGTTTCTGTTGATGATTCTTCTGTACAAATCATTCAAATCAGATGTTGCAAAACGTCCACCGTCTAATTGTACCATTGGACGTAAATCTGGTGGAATTACAGGAATTACGTTCATAATCATCCATTCCGGTTTGTTTCCTGAACCTCTGAATGCTTCTACAACTTCCAAACGTTTTACGATTCTTGCACGTTTTTGTCCGGAAGAACCTTTTAATCCTGCTTGTAATTCTTCGTATTCTTTATCAAGGTCAATTGCTTGAAGGAGTTCCTGAATTGCTTCAGCACCCATTCCAACACGGAATGTATTTCCCCATGTTTCTTTTGCGTCTTGATATTCTTGTTCTGACAATACTTGTTTGTATTGTAAGTTTGTTTCACCTTTATCTAATACGATATAAGATGCAAAGTATAATACTTTTTCCAATGTTCTTGGTGATAAGTCAAGGATTAATCCCATACGGCTAGGGATTCCCTTGAAGTACCAGATATGTGAAACAGGAGCCGCAAGGGCAATATGCCCCATACGCTCACGTCTTACACTTGCTTTTGTGATTTCAACACCACATCTGTCACAAACTACACCTTTATAACGGATTTTTTTGTATTTACCACAGTGACATTCCCAGTCCTTGCTAGGT
>JAZOMR010000080.1:0-2242 GCA_045654105.1 Faecalimonas sp.
TATTTTATATTCGGCGTGGGCTTCGCGTTGTCGGTTCAAACATCAAGGCAATGCGACAGCCTCATAGAGTGGAACTGGCAAAGGCAAGTTTCACGCTTTTTTTGTATGCCTCTAAAGTTGTTAAACAATCAACTAAATAACAAACGGAGGCAGCCGAAAATCCGATGAAGAGTAGGCAGTAAAAAAATAATAACAATGAACAAATCTATTTTATCGAAAGTACTACTAGGGATAGTTGTGCTTTTTATGGCATCATGCGCAACGACACATGAGATTATGTTAGTAGATGTCATTACATTTGCGGATGATGCTAACACAAGTTACAGTTATCGTAAAGGACCTGCCAAAAACCTGTTTAAGCAGTCACATCCTTATGAAGTTTACAAAAATGGTAAATACAATAGAAAAGAAGCCGCTGCTGTAAAGGGAAAACTTGATGCTATTGCTACGACAAGCGGATTTAATACTGCGGGGTATTATGCTCTTGATTTGGGATTGGATAGAGTAAAATATGTGCGCAAGAAAGTTTTGAAAGGAGATAAACAAACGAGATATTACATCATTTACCTAACTGATGGATTGGATAATACTTCCGTACAAGTTGCTAAAAACAATCGTCAAGGAAATTATAAGAATGACGAAGAGTATATTAATAAATTGAATAAGAAAAAAGCAAAATTGATGGGATGTGGAAAAAATCAACAGTGCTTCCAGATTTATCCAATGCTCTACATTGGAGCTGACCTTGAAAAAATACAAAAACAAAATGAAATGGACTCCGTCCAATTTTTTAGTTGGGCAGCAGAGCAAATGAAACCTTTTGAGGGAGCATCAAAAGGTTGGGAGAAACAGGATGCTATGTTGGCTACCAATTGGAAAGATCTAGCTAAGAAATTGGAGGAAAAATTTACATCTGCCAGTTATGAGTTCTATGTACCGAAAGGTTATGTCAACAAAAGAATTCGTATGACTTTGCACGATGAACGAGGCGTTAAAACATCTATTGAAGGATTATACACCAAAAAAGGAGGAAAATATATATTGAAGGATGTAGAATTAAAGGGTGGTTTGTCTTCTAAAACGGGTCAAACTGGTAATGGAAGAAATTTTCCTGTTGTTGTTTCTTTTAATAACGACGACAAAAAATCAGATAAATCTTGGTTCAAAGTAGAAAATCTAAATTGTAATGGATTAAATTATAAAGTCTATACAGGTAGTAATCCTAAATTGGCACCTAAGCAAGATTACTTCAACAAAAATTATTGGTTATTTAACTCCGAATACGATAAATCTGCTCGTGCAAGTGTAAATACTTATATATTATTTGTTGCCGATGTCAGCGCATCGTTAGGAGAATATGGACCTATTGAAGAAAGTGAATTATTGAAAGCTTTTTATGAAATGGTTACAGCCTCTATTAGAAAATAACATCTAATTTACAGAAAAATGAAACATTTATATTTATTAATTCTTTTAGTACTTCCTTTGTGTTTGGGAGCAACACCTACTTATCAATTAAATAATAATAATGTAGATAAGGACTTACTACTTTGGGCGCAAGAAATTTTAGACAATGCTATCAAGAATATGCCTGAAGGAAATTATGTATTTACTATGACACAAGATAACGATGCTATAAATGTTACTTATGAAGCAGCGCCCCATAATCTTAAGAATAATTTCGTTGTTAATAATGCATGGGAACAATTGGATACACAATTGGAGAAAATGTTACAACAAATCGTAGTTGATATTAACTCTTCAACATCAACTACATCAAAAAAGAATCATGCAAAAGAAGCCCCTATTGTTCAAACGACAATGATAGAAAAAACTGTTGTTAAAAAGGAAGAAGGCAATCAAAATATTAAAACTCACCCAACAATCGCTTTAACTAAAAAAACGTCAATCAACTCGTGTCCTCGCGCAATTGGTTTGAATCTTGGTTATGGTATGGACTTATCTTACCAACACAGTTTGAGCGAGGCAAATATGATTGATTTGTCAGTGAATATTCCTGCTTTTTCTGGTATTGGTGTGACTGCTACTTATGATTGGATTAACCCATTCGGTAGTGCAATTCCTTGGTATAACAAAGGTGATTGGAACTGGTATCTTGGTGTAGGTGCAGGTGTCGGTGTCTATGACTTTCATTTTCTTGCATGGTATGTAGGTGCTGTAGGTCATATAGGCGTAGAGTACAATTTCTGGTTTCCATTGCAACTTTCTGTAGATTGGCGTC
>JAZOMR010000081.1:0-14008 GCA_045654105.1 Faecalimonas sp.
AGGCGATTCATAATTGCGATAAATCACAAAATGGGGTATACTATACAGATAATGATAACAATTGCCTGTTTTTGGCAGGAAAATATAGAAAAAGGAGTTGAAAGACATGGATTTAATAACAGTTAAAGAGTTATACAAAAACCGTGAACAGTATTTTGACAAAGAAGTAACAGTAGGGGGATGGGTAAGAAGCAACCGCGATTCCAAAACATTTGGTTTTATCGTGGTGAATGATGGCTCTTATTTTGAAACATTACAAGTTGTTTATAACGATACAATGGAGAACTTTGCTGAGATTACCAAGTTAAATGTAGGTACAGCGATTGTAGTAAAAGGAACTCTAGTTGCTACACCACAGGCAAAACAACCATTTGAGATTCAGGCAACAGAAGTGGTAGTGGAAGGTGCATCAACACCGGATTACCCGCTTCAAAAGAAACGCCACAGTATCGAGTATTTAAGAACAATTGCACATTTACGTCCTAGAACAAATACATTTCAGGCAGTATTCCGTGTGCGTTCTTTAGCTGCATATGCTATCCACAAATTCTTCCAAGACAGAGGGTTTGTGTACGTAAATACACCACTTATTACAGGAAGTGACTGTGAGGGTGCAGGTGAAATGTTCCGTGTAACAACTCTGGATATGGAAAACCTTCCAAAGAATGAAGATGGAACAGTGGATTATTCACAAGATTTCTTTGGAAAAGAAACAAGCCTTACAGTAAGTGGTCAGTTGAATGGTGAAACATATGCTCAGGCATTCCGTAGCATTTACACATTTGGACCAACCTTCCGTGCAGAGAATTCCAATACGCAACGTCATGCGGCTGAGTTCTGGATGATTGAGCCTGAAATCGCATTTGCTGATTTGGAAGATAATATGAACCTTGCAGAGTCTATGTTAAAATACGTGATCAACTACGTATTAGAAAATGCACCGGAAGAAATGAACTTCTTCAATTCATTTGTAGACAAGGGATTGTTAGACAGATTGAACAATGTAGCAAATAATGATTTTGCTCGTGTGACATATACAGATGCAATTGATATTTTAGCTAAGAACAATGATAACTTTGAATTCAAAGTATCATGGGGATGCGATCTTCAGACAGAGCATGAACGTTACTTGACAGAACAAGTATTTAAACGTCCAGTGTTCGTAACAGATTATCCAAAGGATATCAAAGCATTCTACATGAAGATGAACGAAGACAACAAGACAGTTGCAGCAGTAGACTGTTTGGTTCCTGGAATTGGTGAAATCATTGGCGGTAGCCAGAGAGAGGATGACTACGACAAGTTAGTTGCTCGTATGAATGAGATGGGGCTTAACCCAGATGACTATCAATTCTATTTGGATTTGAGAAAATATGGTTCTACAAGACATGCTGGTTTTGGACTTGGATTTGAACGTTGTGTAATGTACCTCACAGGTATGTCAAACATCAGAGATGTAATCCCATTCCCAAGAACAGTTAATAACTGTGAATTATAAGAAATGTTTAATTCTCAAGTGGCCCAATGTGCCGCACTTTCTATAATAGACATACTATAACACTAAAATACCCATGATTTTGCAAAATCATGGGTATTTCAGAATGAAGACAAAGGCGGTACTAGAATGCGAATTCTAGTACCGATTTTCTTTTTATGTGAATTTTCGTCGCAATAAATGAGTTAAAACAAGAAATAACGCTGTTAAGAAGCTCCCTTTGATGCTTCATTTTTGCTAGTTTTTTCAGATTTAAGCACGCATAAGTAAGCCCGACTTTCATCTCCATTCGAGCCTTGCCTATCATCTGTGTATACCGGAAACCATGATGTTCTTTTGCTGTTCCAAAGAGCCGTTCTATGGTTTCTTTCCTTTGTGCATAGAGTTCTTTCATTCCGATTGTGTGGCGGATATCTTCACATTTTTCCATATATTCTTCCCACACATGACGTGTGACAAGTTTGACATGGTCTTTGCTTTCGGTACATTCTCTCAAGTATGGACAGGTCGCACACACCGTTCCACAACTTTTGTATTCTTTATATCCGTTTCGATTTGTTGTGACATATCTTAATACTTGGTCATTAGGACATATATAACAATCATAGTATTCATCATATACATAACGCCATTTCTGGAAAAATCCTTCTTTTGTTTGAGGTCGTTTGTATGGGAAGAGAGGGGTAATACCATCATCTATTAAAAGTTTTGCAATTCCTGGAACTTTATACCCAGCATCTGCAATTAAGGTTTTAATTCCAATACCTGAGAGTTTATCATACAATCCTTTGAATGTTCGACTGTCATGATAATTACCAGGATTAATTGTATACCCTAGAATCCAGCCATTTTTGTCACAGGCAGTTTGCACAGAGTAGGCAAAGACACTTTTGTGTTCACCCTTGTGAAACCATCCGCTTTCAGGATCTGTTGTGCTGCTTTTTTCTTCTTTTTCTGATCCACCTGAACCAGATGATGGTTTGTGGTCATCGTCGTCTTTATCTTTTAATGGCTTTTTTTCATGTGCATCACGGTCTTTATCGATTTCTTTTCTTAATATATCTTCATAAAAGAGTGCTTCTTGTTTTGCAATTCGTTTTTGCATCTTTTTGTTGTTTGCTTTTGCCTTAACATGTGTTGCATCTACAAAAACTTCTGTTGGGTCTACCAGTTTGAATTTGTAGCATTCTTCTAAAATCTTGGTAAAGATTTGCTCAAAAAGATCTGTATCCTTAAAACGACGGGTATAATTCTTCCCAAAAGTAGTGAAGTGAGGCACTTTGTCAAACATATCTAAGCCAAGGAACCATCTATAAGCAACATTCACTTCGATTTCTTTGATGGTTTGACGCATACTTTTGATTCCATAAAGGTATTGAATGAAAGGAATTTTTATTAGAGTGACCGGATCCATACTTGGCCGTCCTTGGTCTGGAGAATATTTTTCTTTTACTAGGTCATATATAAAAGACCAATCAATGGCCTTATCAATGATTCGAAGTAAATGGTCCTGTGGAACCATGTCGTCCATACAAAACAACTGTATCTGTTCTCTTTTTTTGTCAGCATCTTTTGTCAACATAAGCAATCCCTCCTGATACTTATATTATATCATGAGGGATAAATATACTTAAAAACTATTATGTGAATAACATATACTTTTTTCTTGATAAAAAGGAAAAAATCCACAGCAATGTGGATAAAAAGAAAAGACCGGACACGAGTCCGGTACTTTGTCTTCATTCTGAAATACCCATGATTTTGCAAAATCATGGGTATTTATGCGCCTTTATGATAGTTTTATAGAAATTAATCGTAAAAGTGATGCTTTTTTTAATACAAATTAGCATTTTATGGGTATTAGCAAGTCAAAAACAGCCATTTATACCCAGTGAGCCGGGCGTTCTTCTAAACCACAAAATTCAAAACCAGCAAGCCAAAAGATACACCTATTTAAAATTCCTCGCCATTTTTATACTGCTCAACAATATTCTGGATTCTTGCACTTGGATCCAAGATATCGCTGATAGAACCATCATGATTCAAGGTATCAATAATAAGTGCAATATATTTTGTCATATCACAGTTGATATACCAAGGTCTTGCTAACAACTCTGGTGTCTGGTAAATCAGGTTTGTCGTCAGGATACCTTCGATAATACCGTTTTTGTATGCTTCATCAAATTTTTCAAGTCCATTGGTGAAAAGACCAAAGGTAGAAGCACAGAAAATGCGGTTTGCTTTTCTGTCTTTCAATTGTTTTGCTACATCTAGCATACTGTCGCCGGAAGAAATCATATCATCCACGATGATTACGTCTTTACCTTCTACGGAAGTACCTAGGAATTCATGTGCAACAATTGGGTTACGTCCATTTACAATTCTTGAATAATCACGACGTTTGTAGAACATACCCATATCGATTCCAAGAACGTTGGCAAGATAAATGGCACGTTCTGTAGCACCTTCATCCGGGCTGATAGCCATCATATGTTCACTGTCAATTTTTAAATCAGAATATTTTTGAAGCAGAGCTTTTACAAATTGGTAGGTTGGTCGAACCGTTTCAAAACCATGCAATGGAATTGCGTTTTGAATACGAGGGTCGTGGGCATCAAATGTGATAATATTATCTACACCCATGCGTACCAATTCTTGGAGTGCCAGTGCACAGTCCAAAGATTCTCTGGAGCTTCTTTTATGTTGTCTGCTTTCGTATAAGAATGGCATAATTACGTTAATTCTACGTGCCTTTCCGCCGATTGCAGCAATGACTCTCTTTAAATTTTGGTAATGGTCATCAGGTGACATGCGATTTGTATGACCTGATAAAGAATATGTGAGACTGTAGTTACACACATCTACCATAACATAAACGTCTTTTCCTCTTACTGATTCATTGATAATGCCCTTTGCTTCCCCTGAACCAAAACGAGGAACCTTTGCATCGACAATAAAGGAATCTTTTGAGTATTCGGCAAATACTGCATCCTCCGCAATGTTGTCAATGGATTCCTTTCTCCATGATACGAGGTAGTCATCTACATTCTTTCCTAATTCTTCGCATCCAGTGATAGGAATGAACCCAAGTGGTCCTACTGGAAGATTTTCAAGTGTGCGTTCTGTGCGGCGTAACATTAGTTGCCCTCCCTTTTCATTAGTTTCTTTTTAATTCTTATGTCATCACCAGTTAATTTTAACATAGTATAGTTACTTGTGATACGAGAAAATGTTCTTTCTGAATAAATATCAACGAGAGACTCCAATGAAAGATTCGTGGAGATAATTGTTGATTTTCTGCGCAACAAACGTTCATTCAGACAGAGGAACAATTGAGATACAGTAAATGAATTCGTAAGCTCAGTTCCCAAATCATCAATGATAAGTAAATCGCAGTCAAAAATGTGCTCATTCATTTGATTTGCTGCTTCATCCTTTCCAAATTTACTTTTTGCCAAGGTGTCAAAAAGCTCAAAGGAAGAAAGATAAATAACAGAATGAGATTTATCAATTAATTCTTTTGCGATGCAGTTTGAAAGAAATGTCTTTCCAACACCTGTATCGCCATAGAGAAATAAATTGCGGAATTCTCTTCCAAAGGTATCTACAAAATCGCGGGCTGTCATATAAGCCTTTTGCATATTTGCTAAAGAGGAAGAACCGGTTTTCGGGTCCACATGATTAGCAGAATAGTAGGAGAATGTAAAAGTATCAAAGTTCTCTTCCTGAAGAATATGCTTTAGGTTTGATTGTGTATACAGCATATCTATTACAGCCTTTTGGAAACAGTGACATTTCTTATTGTCAATGTATCCGGTGTCTTTGCAATCAGCGCAATCATAAACCGGCTCTAAATAGTTCGCCGGGAATCCGCCACTGGCAAGTAAATCTTTAGACTGTTTTGACAATGTTTTTATCTGTGCTTTCAATTCCTGAAGCGCATTGTCATCTCCTTCTAAGAGTTTGCGCGCCTGCTTAACACTTAGCTCTGATATAGCCTGATGAATCTTTTTCAATTCCGGCAATTTCGCATATGCAGTTTCGTAACGCTTGTCCAAAATGTTACGATTATGAAGTTGTTTTTGTTCGTAGCTACGAATAATCGTATCGTACTGTGAATTGTTTAAAGCCACCTTAAGACTCCTTTAATTAGAATTTAGAAGTTGCTGTTCTAAAGAAGTAATATCATAAGAACGCCCTTCGAAATTATTAAAACGGTTGCCTGCGACAACAGTTTTCGTTGTGTTTTTAGTTCCCTGTTTCTGACGGTGTGCAAGGTCTAGGCGACCAATATCTGTCAGGTGATGCACATCCTTCTTAAGCCAGTTATTTAAAATTGTATCAGCATATTTAAAATCTGCTTTATGGGTATTCGTAATGGTGCGGTTGCATGCTTCCAATATGATGTCTAGAGAGAAACCGTACTCGTCGGACCATTTCTTAATATAAGTAATCTCAGCCGGAGCAGCAGAACGTCCCTTAATACCAAACGCATTTAAAATAGAATAAACATTTTTCGTATAGAGAGTGGTATTCATCTTTGCAGCTTCTGTTGTCTGAATACCAGCATCAGACCAGGCAAGTGCAACGGTTTCTATGTATTTCATATTGCGATGACCATTCTCCACGCAATACTCAATTAAGTATTCGATTAAATCAATTGAAAAATCAAGTGAGTCAAAGAAGTAGTTGATTTTCTTGATTTCAGTTGCTGTCAAAGGCTTGCCCATATATTGTTCTGCCACAAAATATAACTGGCGCAGGTCCTCCTGATTCGGGGAAGCAGCTTTCTTGGTTTTCTTTTGTATGCTTGCTGCTGGTTTGACAGGTTCTGCACTGTCCCCAACTGCTAAACCACAGATATTACCTGACTCATCATAGTCAATATTAAGGAGTCCTACCTTAGACCAATACTTAAAAGCGCGCAATATATCCTTTTCAGTACACTCTAAACAATCTGCCAGTCCACAGATAGACAGACCGCCCGTATTCCCATTCAAATGGCGCAATAAAACAAGGTAAACCTTTACATATTCACCATTTGCCTTTGCTAAATAATTATCTATAAAATCATTTTCAACGATTGTTGTATTCCCTTGAAAACGGTTCTTCAACGTCAGTGTTCTTGTCATGATATATCCACCCTTTATCTTATCAGTATTCGTATTATAGCACTACCAATCTGAAGGTCAAAGAACAATTATGTGGATATCTCAAGTTTTTTGTGGATAACAAAAATGTGGATAATGTGGATAACTTCTACTTAAGTAGAGAATCTCCAATGTTTACAACGTCTCCCGCCCCCATAGTTATCAACAAATCACCGTGGAAACATTTTTCTAACACAAAATTTTCTATCTTTTCAAAGCTTGACAAGTAGTATGCATCGCATCCTAACTTCTTAATTTCTTCAGCCAGGCTTTCTGATGACATTCCAAGCGTGTCTGTCTCGCGTGCTGCATAAATATCAGCAAGGATGACATGGTCAGCCAATGAAAGAGCCTCCGCAAACTCATGGAAGAACGCTTTCGTTCTTGTATAAGTGTGAGGTTGGAAAATGCACCAGATATCCTTGTGAGGATAGTTGCGGGCAGAGGTTAAGGTTGCCCGAATCTCAGTTGGATGGTGTGCATAGTCATCGATAATGGTTATTCCGTTTCGTTCCCCTTTGTATTGGAAACGACGGTCAGTTCCTGTAAAGGAAAGTAGTCCCTTCTGGATGGTGTCCAAATCGATGTCTAATAAATCTGCTACTGCAATCGTGGATAATGCATTGGAAACATTGTGTTTTCCTGCAACGGACAATTGGATTCCTCCAATGTTTTCACCATATTTAACCAAATCAAAGGATGCATTTCCAAGTTCATCAAAGGCGATATTGGCTGCAGAATAATCTGCCTCCTGCACTTCAGAATAGGTAATGATGTTACATGAAAGCCCATCAGTAATGGTTTCCATTTTCTCAATATTCTTATTAATTACCAAAGCTCCGTCCTTTGGAAGTAGTGCTGCAAATCGGTGGAAGGAAGAACGGATGTCATCAATGTCCTTGAAGAAATCCATATGGTCTTCTTCTACATTTAGCATAACTGCAATCTTCGGGAAGAAATCTAAAAAACTGTTGGTATATTCGCAGGCTTCTGTCACAAATACATCAGAGCTTCCTACTCTAATATTCCCACCAATTGCTTTTAAAATTCCTCCAACCGAAATAGTTGGATCTTTTTCCGCTTCCAGCAAAATGTGTGACAGCATAGATGTGGTTGTCGTTTTGCCGTGTGTTCCGGAAATTGCAATTGGTGTCCCATAATTTTTCATCAATTGCCCCAACAGCTCTGCACGTGTCAGAGTTGGGAGCTTTTGTCTTCTTACTTCCATTAATTCAGGATTATCTTCATGAATGGCAGCAGTATATACAACTACGTCGATTCCATCTGTGATATTAGAAGCTTTTTGTGGATAGTTCACAACTGCGCCTAATTGTGTCAGGTGTTCTGTCAATGCAGACGGCTTGTTGTCTGAACCGGAGATTTGAAAATTCTCTTTTAATAAAATCTCGGCAAGGCCGCTCATACTGATGCCGCCAATTCCTATGAAATGTACATGTTGTGGTTTTTTAAAATCTATTTGATACATAAAAACACTTCCTATTTCAATTTATGAAAAAATATCTCTTCTTATTATATACATTTGTTGAAGAAAAAAAAAGAGGTTATTGCAAAATTAGGAAAATGGTTATTGCAAAATTAGGAAAATGGACAAGAAGACCGGCTTTGTAACATATTAACAAAAAGTTCATAATATCATAATAATTTTTGTAAAATGTGTTCACAAAAAAAATTCTATGTGTTATATTTAAAATTGGACATACAATAGGCAACTGAGAAGAGGTGACAGTATGAGAAAAAAAGAGATGATAGCGATGCTCTTGGCAGGTGGACAGGGCAGCAGACTTGGTGTTCTGACTGCGAAGGTTGCCAAACCAGCTGTGGCTTTTGGAGGGAAGTATCGAATTATTGACTTTCCGCTCAGCAACTGTATTAATTCGGGTATTGATACAGTGGGGGTATTAACTCAGTACCGGCCTTTGCGTTTAAATGCCCATATAGGAATTGGTATTCCTTGGGATTTGGATCGTAATGTTGGAGGAGTTGCAGTCTTACCACCGTATGAGAAGAGTACGAACAGCGAATGGTACACAGGTACAGCGAACGCTATCTATCAGAACCTTGAATTTATGGAAAGTTATAATCCGGATTATGTGTTAATTCTATCGGGTGACCACATTTACAAGATGGATTATGAGGTCATGTTAGATTTCCATAAAGAAAATAATGCAGATGTAACAATTGCAGTAATGCCGGTTCCGATGGAGGAGGCCAATCGATTCGGCATTATGATTACAGATGAAGAAAAACGGATTTTGGAATTTGAAGAAAAACCAGCCAATCCAAGAAGTAACTTGGCATCTATGGGAATTTATATTTTCAGTTGGCCAGTACTTCGAGAAGCACTTTTAGATAAGAAGGATGTACCAAACTGCGATTTTGGAAAGCATGTGATTCCATATTGTTTCGAACAGGAAAAGCGCATGTTCGCTTATGAGTTCAATGGCTATTGGAAGGATGTTGGAACACTTGGCTCTTATTGGGAAGCCAATATGGAATTGATTGATATCATTCCGGAATTTAATCTGTATGAGAAGCATTGGAACATTTATACAAATGAAGGCAGTTTGCCGCCACAGTACATATCAGAAAATGCAGAGGTTGAGCGAAGCATTATATGTAATGGTGCGGAGGTTTATGGAGAAGTACATAATTCCGTAATCGGTGCGGGCGTAGTAATTGGAAAGGGAAGTGTTGTTCGCGATTCCATTATTATGCAGGATACGGTTATCGGTAAGAAATGTGTGATAGACAGAGCGATTATTGCCGAGGATGTCAAGGTTGGAGAAAATGTAACCATGGGCATCGGGGCAGATATTCCAAATAAATTGAAACCAGACATTTACTCATTTGGCTTAGTTACCATTGGTGAAAATTCCGTCATACCGTCTGGTGTTCAGATTGGAAAAAATACAGCAATTAGTGGAGCGACTGTAAAAGAAGATTATGTAAATGATATTCTCGAGAGTGGCGAAACTATCATAAAGGCAGGTGAGTAGGCATGAAAGCAGTAGGAATTATTTTGGCTGGCGGTAGCAGCAACAAAATGCGCGAGTTAACCAAGAGACGTGCAGCAGCGGCCATGCCGGTAGCAGGAAACTACCGCGCTATTGATTTTGCCCTTAGCAACATGGCAAATTCTCACATGCAAAAGGTGGCAGTATTAACACAGTACAATGCCCGATCCTTAAACGAACATCTGAATTCATCAAAATGGTGGGATTTTGGACGAAAGCAAGGTGGCTTGTATGTGTTCACACCTATTATTACAGCAGAAAATGGTTCGTGGTATCGCGGCACAGCAGATGCCATTTATCAAAACTTAGATTTCCTAAAAGAATGTCATGAACCTTATGTGGTGATTGCATCCGGAGATGCAGTTTACAAGCTGGATTTGGAAAAGGTTTTGGAATATCATGTCGAAAAGAAGGCAGATATCACCATTGTTTGCAAGGAACTTCCGCCGGGAGAGGATGCTCGCAGATTTGGTACATTAAAGATGGACGACGACATGCGGGTATTAGAGTTTGAAGAGAAGCCAATGGTGGCGAACTTCAATATGATTTCGACGGGAATATATGTTATCCGAAGACGTCTTTTGATTGATTTAATCGAAGAATGTGTAGAGGATGAAAGATACGATTTTGTATCCGATATTTTGATTCGCTATCGCAATGTGAAAAGAATATACGGATATGAGATAAATAGTTACTGGAGCAACATTGCAACGGTAAATTCTTACTACAAGACAAATATGGATTTCTTAAGACCTGAGGTAAGAGGTCACTTCTTCAAAGAATATCCAGAGATTTGTACGAAAGTAAGTGATCTTCCACCGGCCAAGTATAATCCGGGATCAATTGTAAAAAACAGCTTGGTAGCAAGTGGAAGTATCGTAAATGGAACGGTCGAGGATTCCATTTTATTCAAGAAGGTATTTGTAGGCAACAATTGTGTAGTGAAAAATTCAATTATATTGAATGATGTGTATCTTGGGGATAATACCTATATTGAGAATTGTATTGTGGAAAGCAGCAGTACAATTCGAGCAAACACCCGCCACGTAGGGGATAAAAAAATAGAAGTAATCGTGGAAAAAAATGAAAGATATGAGTTTTAGAAAGAGGTAAGTTATGCAAATCACAGATGTACGCGTACGCAAAGTAGCAAAAGAAGGTAAATTAAAGGCAGTAGTATCAATCACTATGGATGACGAATTTGTAGTTCATGATATTAAGGTTATCGAAGGTGAGAAAGGCCTTTTCATCGCAATGCCAAGCAAGAAGGCAGCAGATGGAGAATACCGCGATATCGCACATCCAATTAATTCAGGAACAAGAGAACGTATTCAGACATTAATTCTTGAGAAGTATGAAGAAGCTTTGAAAGAAGACGCTTTTGACGAAGCTGAATAAGTTGATTTGTAGAAAGAGACAAAGACACCGGACTTTGTCTCTTTTTTAGTGCCTTGTACGATGTATTAATATAGGGTATCGCATCAAATGTTTGACTTGTTTTGAAACATTTTAAATCCATCTCCTTGTGGTTTGGTTTCAAATTTCATTTTTTTCTTCGACTTTGGATGAACAAATTCCAACTTATACGCACACAGTGCAATCTGCTGGAATCTTCTATCTTGTACTGCTGCTGTGTTATACTTCGCATCTCCCCAGATTGGACAACCCATGTTTGCCATTTGAACACGAATCTGATGATGACGTCCTGTATCCAGTTTTACTTTTACAAGGGAAACATCCTTGCCATCCTCTGTGCCTGTTTCAATTACTTCATAAAAAAGGATAGCTTTTTTTGCATCTTTCTCATTCTGGTTTACTACTCTTGATGTATTTGTCTTCCCATCTTTGATTAAATAATCTTGTAAAGTGTCATTTGACTTCTTAGGTATACCCCAAAGTATTGCTTTATAATACTTCCCAAATCCTGCGCTTTGCAGACCTTTATTCAGTTCTCTTGCCGCAAATGGTGTCTTGGCAAAGACAAGCAAACCTTCTACTGGCTGGTCTAGACGATGAATAACTGCAATATATGGTTCTTTTTTCTCTGTTTGCTTTTTATATAAGTAGTTTTTCAGCATACTAACCATGTCCTGTTCGCCCATCTTACTAGTTTGCGTTGGGATCCCGGTAGGTTTGTAGCAGACGATAATTTCATTGTCTTCGAATAAAATCTCTAGATTCATATTTTTCCCTTTCTAAATGTGTAAACGAGGGTATAGTATCTGAAGACATTATATCCTATATTCATACATCCTACAACAAGTAAAACATTTACTGCGATAGTATCTTGACAAACTTAACATTTTCCAATAAAATTGGGTTTATTATAACAAATGCGACTATGAAGAGGACTAGTATATACAGGCCGAGCCACAGAGAGAGAGTCATTGGTGAGAGACTTTTGCAAGAAATGTATAGAACCTACCTTGGAGTCCCTGTGTGAAAACGCAGCGTGGAACCAGCGTTAATGGTGTGAAAGAGAATTGTAGATGTTTCTATGATTAACAAGGGTGGTACCGCCGAGTTTTTCGGTCCCTTATGGGGATGGAAGACTTGGCGTTTTTTATTCCTTATAACTATAGACAAAACAAAAGGAGAAAAATTATGAAATTAAAAAATCTTGTTGGTGACCGTTTCAAAGAACGTCCATCGGATTGCGTAATCGACAGTCATGCATTTAGCGTGCGTGGCGGTTACATCAAATATGTGGCAAATGGTATTTTTAGTTTGTATCCACCAATGAAGCGAATCACAAAGAAAATTGAAAACATCATCCGTGAAGAAATGGATGCCATTGACGGACAGGAAGTATTATTCCCAGTTGCCCTTCCGGGAAGCTTATGGGAAGAATCCGGACGTTTTGAAAGCGTTGGAGAAGAACTTCTTCGTTTCAAAGACAGAAATGACAGCCAGATGGTACTTGGTATGACTCACGAGGAAGCAGCAGTACATCTTGTGAGAGAATATGGACAGACCTATACGAAATATCCATTTATGATTTACCAGATTCAAACCAAATTCCGTGATGAAGCAAGACCACGTGCAGGTCTTATCCGTGTAAGAGAATTTACCATGAAGGATGCTTATTCTTTCCATACTTCGCAGGAGGATTTGGAACAATACTATGATGTTTGCTACAAAGCATACAATCGTGTATTTCAACGTGCTGGAGTTCCGGAGGTTATCGCAGTTAAGTCTGACTCTGGTATGATGGGCGGAAGCGTTTCTCATGAATACATGTTGCTCGCAGATGCAGGAGAAGACTCTATTGTTCTCTGTGAAGAATGTGGTTACCGTGCAAATATGGAAGCTGCTGAAACACAGGTAGATAACAGTGGATGCATGCCAATGGGAGAATTGGAGAAGGTGTATACACCGAACTGCAAATCTATTGAAGAAGTAACTTCATTCTTAGGTGCTTCAGTAGAAAATTCTTGTAAGGCAGTTATGTATCAGAAAAACATGACAGACGAATATGTTATCGTGTTTATTCGTGGTGATTACGAAGTAAATGAAACAAAACTTACAAACTATCTTGGTGAAAAAGTACATCCTGCAGAAGTGACATTAGAAAGTGGAATCGTAGCAGGATTTACAGGACCATATGATATGAAAGCTAACTGTACTGTGATTTTTGATTCTTCATTGAAGGGAATTGAAAATTTAGTAGCTGGTGCAAATGAAGTAGATTACCACTATAAAGGACTTAACATCGCACGTGACTGTGGTGAAGTAGAATATGTGGATGTAGCGAAGATTCAAACAGGCGGAATCTGTCCGGTTTGTGGCAAGAAGACCATCCAAGTAAAACGTGGTATCGAAGTGGGTAATATTTTCCAATTAGGTACAAAATACTCTGCTTCTATGGGTATGACCTATACCGATGCAGAAGGAAATTCACAAACTCCAATCATGGGATGCTATGGTATCGGTGTAGGACGTTTGGCTGCTTCTGTTTGTGAAGCAAGACATGATGATAATGGTCCGATTTGGCCAATTTCCATTGCGCCATGGGAAGTACACCTTTGCTGTATGAGAGCTGACCAGGAAGAATGCAAGGCAGCAGCAGATGATTTATATAAGAAGCTACAAAGTGCAGGCATTGAAGTTATCTATGATGATCGTGATGTGCGTGCCGGAGCAATGTTTGCAGATGCTGACCTTTTAGGTGTGCCAATTCGTGTGGTTGTGGGACCTAAGAATCTCAAGAACAACCAAGTTGAATTGTCAACCAGAGATAAGAGTATTCAAAAATTAGTAGATTTAGATGCGGCAATTGCAGAAATTCAAGCAGTAAAAGAACAATTATTTGCAGAGATTAATGCAAA
>JAZOMR010000082.1:0-3877 GCA_045654105.1 Faecalimonas sp.
GAAGATATTGCGTACAGTAAGGACAGTCCATATACCTCACAGGTTATATTAAACGCAATTGAGGAAGCCATCGAAAAAGGGAAAACGGATTAAAGTTTAGTTTACTTTATGAGGCATTTATAATGTCAAAGAACTTGGAACTGGAAAAACTATTGTTCTCGGACTTCAACACCTGTTTGCAATGTTCGGCGCAACCGTTCTGGTCCCAATTATTACCGGCTTGGATGTTTCTACAACTCTGTTATTCGCAGGTTTGGGGACACTCCTCTTTCACTTGTTAACCAAAGGAAAAGTTCCTGCATTTTTAGGCTCCTCTTTCGCATTCTTAGGTGGCTATGGCGCAATTGCTCCTAAACTGAAAGGCGATGTTCCTAATATTGAAATGATACCATACGCATGTTTTGGCGTGGCTTGTGCAGGTCTGCTTTATCTTGTTTTAGCAGCGTTAATCAAGTGGTTTTCCGCTAAGAAAATTATGAAATTCTTCCCACCAATTGTTACAGGACCGATTATCATTGCTATTGGGCTGACACTATCACAATCAGCAATTGACAACTGTTCATTAAACTGGTGGGTTGCTCTCGTTGCAATCGTAGTTGTTATCGTATGTAACATCTTTGGTAAGGGCATGATTAAAATTGTTCCTATCTTAATTGGTGTGGTTGCATCCTACATTGTAGGCATCTGCGCTGGTGAAGTTGATTTCTCAGGCGTGGCAAGTGCTGACTGGATTGGAATTCCAATTCACAGAGAGATGACTGTGCTGGCTTTATTCGATAACTTTGATGCCTCCAAGTTAATTACTGCAGTCATTACCATTATGCCGATTGCACTTGCAACTATTGTAGAACACATCGGAGACATCTCTGCAATTTCCTCTACAACCGGAAAGAACTACATCAAAGAACCTGGTCTTCATAGAACCTTACTTGGAGATGGACTTGCTACCAGTCTTGCTTCCCTTTTCGGAGCTCCTGCTAATACAACATACGGCGAAAATACTGGTGTATTAAATCTTTCAAAGGTTTTTGACCCATTTGTCGTGAGATTAGCAGCATATTTTGCAATCTTCTTCTCCTTCTGTCCGAAGTTCGCTGCAGTCATTCAGTCAATGCCAAAAGCAACTGTTGGCGGAATCTCCTTGATACTTTACGGTATGATTTCTGCAGTCGGTGTTCGCAACATTGTAGAAAATCAAATAGATTTCACAAAATCACGTAACGTAATTATCGCAGCCTTAGTTCTGGTACTTTCTATCGGTATCAAGTACAACAGCCCCACGGGAGACATTGCATTCCAACTTGGACAAATTACAATTAGTCTTTCAGGACTTGCAGTTGGTGCTTTAACAGGTATTATCTTAAATGCAATTCTTCCTGGCAAAGATTATGTATTTGATGAAGAAAACTAAATACGGACAAGCAAAAAGCTTCCGGCTCATTCCTTTGAGCCAGAAGCTTTTTTTCGTATTAAATCCAACTTATTTTGTTCCAAAGATTCTATCTCCGGCATCACCAAGACCCGGACAGATATATGCATTTTCATTCAATTCTCTATCAAGATTACCGATAAAAATTTTCACATCCGGATGGGCTTTGTGTAATTTTTCAACGCCTTCCGGTGCTGCAATCACACACATAAATGTAATATCTTTTCCGCCATGTTGCTTAATAAAATCAATGGCTGCCACGGCAGAACCACCTGTCGCAAGCATTGGATCTACAACAAAGATTTTACGAAGTTCAATTGGTGCCGGAAGCTTGCAATAATACTCATGTGGCTCGTGTGTTTCTTCGTCACGATACAGCCCTATATGTCCAATTTTTGCTGCCGGCATTAACTTAAGGAGTCCCCCAACTAAACCAAGTCCAGCTCTTAAAATTGGCACAATCGCAGGTTTCTTTCCTGCAATTACAGGACAGCTTGCAGTTTCAAGCGGAGTCTCAACATCCACATACTCCAATTCCAAATCTCTGAGCGCTTCATAGCCCATAAGCATTGCAATTTCCTCTACAATCGCACGAAATTCGTTGGTTCCTGTTTCTTTGTTTCTGAGCATTGTAATCTTGTGTTTAATCAGAGGATGTTCACAAATTACAATGTTTTCATTTCCATTGTACATGTTTTTTTATTTCCTTTCGTTTCCTTATCCTTCTACAATGAGGTATCTTCCGCTTGGCAGGGCAAATACTTCTGAAGCCTCTTCTAATTCATCATTCTCCATATCAGAAATATCTGTGCCATTTTCCTCAAAATACTCTCTCACTTCTCTCAGCGAATCTACCACAACTGCCATGCAGTCCTCTAAAAACGCTTCTGCTTCTTCCATTGTATCTGCAACTGGTTCATCAAATAATTGTAATTGTTTTTTCAAAAAAACTTTCAAGCATTCTTCATCATATTCGTACATGTTATTTTTCTCCTTTTACAATTGAAATTATTTCTTCTGCCTTGTCTACAATATATACTGCACCGTTTTCCTTTAAGATCTCCCTCGAACGGAATCCCCAGGTCACACCGATTGTTGTTACTCCTGCCGCATTCCCCGTCTGCATGTCCACATCCGAGTCTCCTATATAAAGACACTCTTCAATCACCACATTCAGCTCTTTTGCAATCATAAATACGGCTGTCGGATCTGGTTTCCTCGGAATGCCCTCCTGCTGTCCTTGCACACATGTAAATGTCTTCGTTCCAAAGAATGTTGCTACAACATCCTTGGTCTGCAAATGCGGTTTGTTGGATAAAACTGCCAAATGGACTCCTAAGGCCTTCAGTGTATCCAACATTTCTACAATACCTTCATATGGGGCAACGTGATAGGTACAATTTTCTTTAAAAACCCTTCCATATACTTCCATTGCTTTCTCCACATGAAGCAGTTCGGGATCTCCCGCAGCCTTTAATGAACGTTCAATTAATTTTCGCGCTCCGCTTCCTACAAAGGCTTTACATTGCTCTTCCGTAATCTGAGACAGTCCCAGTTCACTTAATGTGGCATTCACAGAATACGTCAAGGACTCTACTGTGTCTGTCAGCGTCCCATCTAAGTCAAAAATGCATACCTTGTACATGATGTCCTCCTATTCAAGTTTATACCTTTATCATAGTATGAACATATACAAATTTCAATAGTTGTTTGTCAAGGGCTAAAAGTTTTTTTATTTTTATATAGAATCGAATAGTTTCGAGCCATCCTGTGCATCATTTTACTATTACGAAATATAGTAGGAGGATAACAAGATGGCTCTTAATAAAGTGGAAATCTGTGGTGTGGATACGTCAAAGCTTCCGTTGTTAAAGGAAGATGAGAAGAAAGAACTTTTTGCAAGAATTAAGCAGGGGGATCAGGAAGCAAAAGAAGAATATATTAAAGGGAATCTAAGACTTGTCCTTAGCGTTATCAAGCGTTTTGCAAACAGCAATGAAAATGTGGATGACCTGTTTCAGATAGGCTGTGTTGGATTAATTAAGGCGATTAATAACTTTAATACGGAATTAGATGTGAAATTTTCAACCTATGCGGTTCCCATGATAATTGGAGAAATTCGCAGATATATGCGCGATAACAGTTCCATTCGAGTGAGCCGTTCATTAAGAGATATAGCTTACAAAGCAATTTATGCGAAAGAAAATTATCTGAAGAAAAATTTAAAAGAGCCAACCGTACAGGAAATTGCGGATGAAATCGGGATTCCCAAAGAAGATATTGTATTTGCAATGGATGCCATTCAGACACCTATGAGCCTGCAGGAGCCTGTTTATAACGATGGAGAAGATGCGTTATATGTAATGGACCAAATTAGCGATAAAAAGAATCGGGAGGAAAACTGGATTGAAGAATTAGCCCTGCAGGCAGCTATGAAATGTTTAAATG
>JAZOMR010000083.1:0-12400 GCA_045654105.1 Faecalimonas sp.
TCATTCTCCTCTCCCTTAATACAATACCACACGAAGCAGTTGTTGTAATTGGAAAATCAATGTTTTTTTGCATATTTTTTCAAGACGTATCAAATTTACATCGGAATGCTCTAGTTCTCTGGAAACTCGATGGGCAATATCCACAAACTCATTAAAGTCCATGTTTTCTCCATTCTCTATCCATTTGGCAATTGTAAGCTCCTGAATCAAAAATGTGGCTATAACTGCCATCTGCATTTTCCCAAGAATCTGCTCATCATAAACAGCTCCACAAAAGTATGTGAACACAAAATATACCATCAACTGCTCCAACCAGATTGACCATTCTTCGTTATGGGCACTTTTGAGACCATATGATTTGTGGAACCCATTGTGATTATTCTCAAACCCTGATTGTCCTTCACTAAAAAGATGTTTTTCTGCTCTTTTCACATATTCCGGCCAATCCGCTTTCAGTACCTCTAGTTGCCCCCAGATACGAAACATCTTGCGTACGGTCTGGCAGTACTCGTTTTCACCCATTTTGCTTTCATCTGTTTGTTTTTGAAAGGCGAGAATCATCTCCATGTTTCCAAACTGCTCTAGCATCTCGTCTATTTCAAACATTTTACCTTCATCCAATGCATCTTGCATTTTTTTTGCCAGTTCCAAGCAAAGTCCCATGCGTACCATAATATCAATATCGCGTTTCTGCAAGATTTCAATAATCTTCTCCCTGGCATCCATCAGTTTTGTAAATAGAAGAAAATCAAAGTCCTCGTACTCTTCATCTTCTACCTCGTCTTCAAAGCGGAGAAACTGAACCGGTTCCTTACATCCCAAAATGATTTTCGCTGCTTCAATACAAGACAAGGACAATGAGCCTTCTCTTAATCCCTCATACTCTTCCATATGCCTTGGATAGTCTCTGCAGGTTTTACAAAGCATATGCTCTCCCGCTTCCATATGTAGATCGCAAAGGTTGTCCTCATTTAGAAATGCACAACGCTTCTCATACTGACAAAACGAACCATTCTCCCAGTCAATCGAATTGCGAACACGATTCCCTAATGCGCCTTCCATATTTTTATATTTTTCTAAAGATTCCTCGTCTATCATAATCGCCCAGCCAGCACAGCAGGTATCTTCACACTCTGCTGCCACGCATCGGAATCTGTCGAAATAATGCGGTATTGTATACTCCATAATCAATTCCACCCTTTAATTGCTGTTGCCGTAACTTTATCATCTTTTCCCAATTTTTTCAATTCTATATGTGGATTTTCACGAATTTTTGAAATGTTTATATTAGTTTTGTCACGATTTTTTGATTTTTGGCAAAAAAACAGATCGAGCATCTTTTAAGATTACGTCTCGACCTGCTAAATTTATTAACTTTCCATTCCCACCAGCATTCCGCCTTGCTCTGCATAAAAGCTGCACAGACCTCTTGTTGTACCAATCACAACATCCGCATTTGCAAATTCATGTGTTATCATGTCTTTCAATTGGTTTGCAGCCTCCAAATTAAAGCAATGATGAATACGAACTTTGCCACCACGATATCCCAATTCCTTCATCTGTTTCCACACTGTAAGAATGCCTTTCTTTTCGCCACGACATTTTGCCTTTTGCTCTAGAGTACCAACCTCGCTTGCAATACCAACCACATGAATACCAAGCACACCTGCAATCTTTGCTACTGCTGGACTTACACGCCCATTATTTGCTAAGTTAGTCAGTGATTTTAACACAAACACCAAATATGTAGATTTTTGATATTCTGCAACGGCTTCACAAATCTCTTCGTATTCTTTTCCAGCTGCAAGAAGTTCTTGGATTTTCTCTGCAATCAACTTCATTTCAGGACCAGTTGATAAAGAATCAATGACACAAACCTTTTTATCCGGATTCTCTGATTCATAAGTTTCCTTCGCAACCATGGCCGAATTATAACAACCTGATAAATTACTAGTGATTGTAATGCAAAAGACTCTGTCTGCATCTCCAAAGGCCTCCAGCCAATCCCCCACACCAGGGCAAGCACTACCGGATTTTCCTCGATAAGCTGCCAAGTCATCCGTCATTTCCTTGACATCTAGACTTTCATCGTCTGTATATTCCTTATTGTCGGTTCTGATTTTCAATGGAACCGACACCACACTTCTATCCTCAAGGGTAACCAAATCTGCACTGGAATCAGCTACAATTCTAATTTTCATATATTTTCTCCCAAATAATCATATTCAATACCATTTCATCGGTTTTCCAAAAACCGATAGCCATAATTATATTACCACTTCCGCATACCTACGTCAAGGTCTTGACTATAAAAAGGAAAAAAAGTAAAATAAAGGACATGAAAGAATCAATTAAACAACAAATGGCTGAGGCCATAAAAGCATTTCATATGCCTAGATATGATGAGCTTCCAAATGAAGGACTCTATCTGGAGCAGACAACTCAATACATTAACCATGTGCTAGCACCTCTTGGCTGCATGACCATTACTTCGTCAATGATAAGCAACTATGTAAAGAAAGGAATTATTGCACCGCCAATAAAGAAGCTCTATTATGCCGAGCAAATCGCTTATCTGTTCTACATCGCAATCGCTAAGAACGTGCTATCCTTAGAACATATCGTCGCCCTACGTGAAATGCAAGAAAAATCATACCCAAAGGAGATTGCCTACGATTATCTCTGTGAGGAGTTTGAAAATGTCCTGTTCCATGTCTTTGGTCTAAAAGACAAGATTGATGATATTGGTCGAACAAAAAGTGATGAAAAAATGCTATTTCGAGAAGTGATTATCGCTGCTTCTAACAGTATACACCTGACATCTTGTTTTAATGCACTTCAAGAAGATAAATAATACCCACGAAAAATCGTGGGTATTACATTATGCTCGAATCGCATTTCCTGTATATAATTGATAATACTTTCCTTGTTCTTCAATCAATTGGTCGTGGGTTCCACGCTCAATGATCCTTCCCTGCTCTAATACCATAATACAGTCCGAATTACGAACAGTCGATAAACGGTGGGCAATGACAAAGGTTGTTCTGCCTGCCATCAATTTATCCATACCATCTTGCACAATACGCTCTGTTCTGGTATCAATGGAGCTTGTAGCTTCATCCAGAATTAATACCGGAGGGTCTGCAATTGCAGCACGTGCAATTGCCAAAAGCTGTCTTTGTCCTTGGCTAAGGTTAGCTCCATCTCCCACAAGCATGGTGTCATAGCCCTGCGGAAGACGTCTGATGAAGCCGTCTGCATTTGCCAGTTTTGCTGCTGCAATAATCTCCTCATCCGTCGCGTCTAATTTTCCAAAACGAATATTGTCTTTCACTGTTCCGGTAAATAAATGTGTATCCTGTAATACGATTCCTAATGAACGACGTAAATCTGCCTTCTTAATCTTGTTAATATTAATTCCGTCGTAACGGATTTTTCCATCTTGAATATCATAAAAACGATTAATCAAATTGGTAATGGTCGTTTTTCCGGCACCTGTAGAGCCAACGAATGCTATCTTCTGTCCTGGTGTTGCATAAAGCTTGATATCATGTAGTACCATCTTTTCATCGGTGTATCCGAAGTCCACACCGTCAAACACAATATCTCCGGTTACTTCTACATAATCCACACTGCCATCTGCCTGATGCGTATGTTTCCATGCCCAGCGTCCGGTTCGTTCTTCACACTCTGTCAATTTGCCATCTACTTCTTTGACATTTACCAACACCACATAGCCATCGTCTACTTCCACTTCTTCATCCAAGAGGTTAAACACACGTTCTGCACCTGCAAGCGCCATGACTATGGAGTTAAACTGTTGGCTCACCTGATTAATCGGCATACTAAAACTCTTATTAAAGGTCAGGAAGCTAGCCAACTTTCCAAGGGTAAATCCCCACACATTTCCAAGTGCTAATGCACCACCAACAATGGCACATAATACATAACTTACGTTTCCTAATTGGGCATTAATCGGTCCCAACACATTTGTGAAGGCATGGGCTTTATCTGCGCTCTCAAACAATTCATCGTTGAGTTCCTTGAAACGCTTTTTGTTCTCATCCTCACGACAGAATACCTGAACCACCTTCTGGCCGTTCATCATTTCCTCAATAAAGCCGTTTACTTTACCAAGATTCTTCTGCTGCTTTACAAAATATTTTCCACTATTGCCGGCTGCATACCCGGTTGCAAAAAGCATCACCCCGACCATAATCAGTGTCACTAAAGTCAATGGAATACTTAAAATCACCATGCTGACAAACACACTGACAATGGTCACTCCGCTGTTTACTAACTGCGGTATGCTCTGGCTAATCATCTGACGAAGAGTGTCGATATCGTTGGTATAAACTGACATGATATCACCGTGTGCATTCGTATCAAAATATTTAATCGGAAGTTTTTCCATATGCTCAAAGAGTTCATTACGCAAATCCCTTAAACAGCCTTGTGTAACATAAGTCATAATTAAACTCTGTATAAATGAAGCCGCCACACCAATTAGATAAAAGCCTGCCACTCGCAAAATCGCCATAGCTAGTGGGCCGAAATCCGGTGTGTCAGACAAAAGTAATGGTGCAATATAATCATCAATCAGAGTCTGTGTAAATAACGTACCCTGCACACTTGCCAATACGCTAATGAATATCAGGGCAATAACCGAAATATAATGCCACTTATAGGTGCGGAACACGTAGCGCATCAGTCTCATAAATAATTTCCCAGGATTTTTTACCTGTGGTTTCATCCCGCGTGGTTGTCTTCCCATAGGTCCTGCCATATTTACTCACCTGCCCTTTCGTCAAAATCTCCGCCGCCCTGTGTCTGTGTCTCATACACTTCACGGTAAATTTCGTTATTTTCCAATAACTCTTCATGTGTACCGAATCCATGAACCTGACCATTTTCCATTACGATGATACGGTCTGCGTTCTGGATGCTTGATACACGCTGTGCAATGATAAATTTGGTAGTATTTGGAATCTCCTCTGCAAATGCCTTGCGAATCTTCGCATCTGTGGCGGTATCCACCGCACTGGTGCTGTCATCCAAAATTAATACTTTTGGTTTCTTAAGCAGAGCTCTTGCGATA
The DNA here is from genome assembly GCA_045654105.1 of Faecalimonas sp. Lineage (GTDB taxonomy): Bacteria > Bacillota > Clostridia > Lachnospirales > Lachnospiraceae > Faecalimonas. Next base: position 5,099 of record JAZOMR010000083.1, read on the forward strand.
CAAAGTCTTTGCTTTTGACCGCCGGATACGTTTGTTCCACCCTGTTCAATATAGGTTTCATAACCATCCGGAAATCTCTGGATAAATTCATCGGCACAGGCCTGACGACAAACCGCCTGACACTCCTCTAATGTCGCATCTTCTTTTCCCCAACGCAGGTTATCCAAAATCGTTCCGGAAAAAAGTACATTATTCTGTAATACAACGGACACCTGACTACGCAGGCTCTCCAAATCGTATTCTTTTACGTTTACTCCGCCAACCAAAACCTCGCCATCGGTCACGTCATAAAGACGACTGATTAAGTTTACAAGGCTGGTCTTTGCACTTCCGGTTGCCCCCATTACACCGATGGTTTCACCGGATTTTATACTTAGGTTAATATTTTTTAATACCGGTTCTTCGGAATCCTTTTTATATGCAAAGTTTACATTTCTAAACTCTACACTTCCATCCGAAACTTCATAAAGCGGATTCTCAGGATTGGTAATATCACTGGTCTCACGAAGCACCTCTGCAATACGTTTTATACTTGCCGTGCTCATGGTAATCATAATAAATACCATAGAAAGCATCATAAGACTCATCAAAATATTCATACAATAGGCAAGAAGACTCATCAGTTCTCCTGTGGTAAGCGTATCCGCCACAATCATCTTCGCACCCAGCCAGCTAATAAGCAAAATACAACTATAAACCGTCAATTGCATAATCGGTCCATTGAAGATAACATTCTTCTCCGCCTTCAGGAATATCTTGTAAATATTCTCGCTGGTACGTTTAAACTTCGATGTCTCCTCTTCTTCACGCACATAAGCCTTTACTACACGAATAGCGGAAACATTTTCCTGTACTGCCGCATTCATCTCATCATATTTCGGAAATGCCTGTTGGAAAAATCCGGTTGCACGTTTCATAATGAAGAACAACGCAATTCCCAGTAAGGCAACTGCAATCAGATAAATGCTTGCAATCCTTTTGTTAATGTAAAACGCCATCGCCATTGCTACAATCAAACTGGATGGTGCTCTCGTAAACATACGGAGACACATCTGATATGCCATCTGAATGTGTGTAATGTCGGTTGTCAGCCTGGTAATCAGACCTGCTGTACTGAATTTGTCAATATTGGCAAATGAAAAGGTCTGAATGTGGTTGAAAATTCTTTCGCGCAGATTCTTTGCGAAACCGGCGGATGCCTTTGCACCAAATCGTCCACCCATAAGTCCTGCAATAAGTCCAAGGGCAGCTGCAATAAACATCACAATTCCCACCTGATAAATGTGTGTCATATTCCCCTTTTCCACACCATCATCAATAATCGATGCCATTAAAAACGGAACACACATTTCCATCGCTACTTCAAAAATCATGCAGATTGGTGTTGCAATGGATGCTTTTTTATATTCTTTTACTTCACTTAATAGTAATCGTAACATGCTGTTCCTCCTTTGCTAGTATTATCCATTCTTCTATATTAACATATTATCTAAAATATGTTAATAAAAAAAGCGTAAATTCACAAAGAATTCACGCTTTTTGGAATGAACAACGGTCACATAAGTATGCCTCTTATTCAAATTCAAGAATACCAAAATCACAAGGACGGTGAAAACTTATGGGTGCGGAAGTTATCTCATTCCAGCATAAAAAATGTACTTTTTCTATGTATGCCACTTCCCATCGCTTATTTGCACTGGCTTCCATTCAATCAAGCGAGCAGGATTTGCTGATTCTTAGTACATTGTTTGAACTATTAGGCACGATTTATGTGGAGCACCACTACAGAGACAACACCAAAAGTTCTGCAAATGTTAAGATGTTTAAACCGCTCTTGGACTTTATTGAGAAATCATACATGAACCCAATTACATTGGACGAGATGGCGCAGGTTTCTGGAATGGCCATTAATCGTTTTGCTTCTTCATTCCGTGATTTCTTCCGCCAGACACCGATTGAGTATCTGAACTCCTATCGTATGGAAAGGGCTTGCATTTTCTTAATTAATACGAATCTTTCCATTACGGAGATTGCATATCAGTGCGGGTTTAACGATAGTTCTTATTTTGTGAAAGTGTTTAAGAAATATAAAAAAATGACTCCGAAGAAGTATCGGAGTCTCATAACAGATTCGGGGAAGTAGTATTATAAAAGCGTGAATTTGCAGGAATTCACGCTTTTGGATTTCTTTAACAAATATTTATATATTATATTTTGAATAATAATCTACTCTAACTGCTTCATCTGTTGCAACGAGTTTCGCTATATCAGTAAGGCCTTCCTCTAACAAGACTTTTATTAGTTTACCCAGCCTATTTTCACCTTCTTCTCTTCCTAGTTCTCTTCCTAGTTTACGTCCATCCTCAAACGCATCTTCACGTTCTAACCTTATATGTTCTTCTTGATCATATTCATATATACTCATCGCTCTCGCCTCCGCACGATTCCTTACCAGAAACTCTCGCAAAATATCCTCTCGAATACATTCATCAATTGTCTTGTCCACCGCTTCCTGAATGGACATATTCTTTGCATACTCCCTTACTCGATAAACATATTCGGAATAGTCGCCAAGTGTCTTGCACGCACCAAGCAGCTCCTTGTTATGCCCTACATTAATATTTAACACATCCACCAATAACTCCAATGACACTTCTTCATCCTGTGCCATATATGCACTGGAAAGTTTGAGCACTTCCCGCTCCGGACGTTCATCTCTTCCATTATAAAAAACAATAAACTTCGGTGCAGGAATCCCAATCAACTTCGTTCCATACACATTTTTACCTTGTATCATCTTCTCATATAAGTCGGAAAGATAAAGCAAAAATCGCAAAGGCAGATTAGGGTTGTACGTTGATTGATGTTCATACAAGGATAATCTTGAATCAATCACGAACGACAAATCATTCTGCATGGACATATAAATAGCATTCTCCAGCGTGTTAATTGTCAAAAGTTCCGGATCATCATAGTTTCTTTGTCCCACAGCATTATACAGTTGCAACAGTTCCTTTTTGTCCCTAAAAATCATAGTGAACATACGAGACTTATAGTCTCTTTTGACAGACTTCTCCTCTGTCTGTTTTGTCATACTCATACGTATACCTCCTTTGAAATTGTGCAGGAGGTCTCCTTCTCATTCTTCAAACCTCGCTGCTTTGTTAATTGAATTGTAAAGCATCGAAATTTCTTTAGAATTGAAAAAGATTCTTTGACATGGTCTCTACCATATGATTTTCAGAAATATAATGCTTTTCTTCAGTTTAGTATATCGGATAGTCGAAGTCAATAAAAAAAGCGTAAATTCACAAAGAATTCACGCTTTTTTACCTCATTTGTTTTACTTCTGCTGCGCTGCCTTTTTCAGCGCTGTCTTTAATTTAATCGGATTGCCGTAATGTAGCGTTCCGAATCGGAAGATTTTCGCTGCCAACATCCCTGCTATCACGCAACTTGCCACTAACAGTACACCAGACACCAACACTTCCCATATCTCCACGCTTCCCATAGCTACACGAACAAACATGGCATTTCCGGAAGTAAATGGGATAAAAGAAGCCACCTTCATCACGATACTATTACTGTCACTTGACATTCCAAATATAGCAATCATAAAGGACACAATATAAATCATCATTACCGGTGATGAGCTCTTGCTAATGTCCTCTGTCTTCGATACTAGTGCACCAAGCATACCAAAAATAAATGCATATAACAAATAACTTAAAATTGCAAATACCGCGTAGATAACGAGCACGTTTGTCGGTATATCAAACAGGAAGTCCAGCATTCCGCCCCAAGCGTCTTTTACAAAATTATAGGACACAAATCCACTACCCAGAATGATACCGGCCTGCAATACGCCTGCGATAGCACCTGCTAAAACCTTTCCGCAAATCAAGCTGTTTGAATTCACACTTGTCACCAGAATCTCAATGGCACGGTTGCTCTTTTCTGTGGTCACTGAAGTTGCAATCATCTGTCCATAGAAGATAATGAGGAAGTAAACAACAAATACCAATGCATAGGTGTACCAATAATTTTGTCCGCCATCTTTTCCTAGCACTTCTTCTGTTACATTTACATAAAAGCTTTCTGACTCAGCAATTTCCTCCGGCGTCAGACCTTTATCTATGAGATATTGCTGCTTATAGCATTCTGCTAATGTCTGACCAAACATATCGCCGAGATAGTCATACATGGAAAGGTCATTTACCACATAAACGACTTCTGCCGAACTCTCGATTATAAATCCGGCATCCAGTTCACCCGTTTCTACTGCTTCTTTCATTTCTTTTTCATCTTCATATGTGGTCCACTCTGCAGGGTAAAGTTCTTTCACCATCTCAGCATCCAAGCCCGCTTCTTCTTTCAAGCAAAGACCTAACAGCTCTAATTCTACTTCATCCTCTGCTTCTATATCAATTTCTTCATCAAGCACAACTTCGTTACTGTCGCCCATCTCCGGCTCCTTATCATCACCTAATAAGCCCGGTATCATAGTCGGTACAATCACCACTGCTGCAATTACAAATGCAAGGATAAAGGTAGTGATAACAAAGCTTTTATTCTTAAAATAGTTGTTTAATTCAAACTTTAATACGGTCAAAAACTGTTTCATTACTCGTCACCTGCCTTTTCTACAAAAATGTCATGTAGCGATGGTTCGTAAAGGCCAAAGAATTCAATATCTACGCCTTCATCTATCAATTTCTGCATAATCGCAGGTTTATTACCTTCGTTTTTCTCTTTAACCACAACCTGACTCTGCTGTACCTTTTCCACATCTAACAAATCAGAGAATTTTGTTTTCAACAATTCTGCCAATTCTTCCGGTGTTTCGCTAAGGCTTGCCACTACAAGTCTGTCCTTGCCAAACTCTCTCTTAATTTCGCGGAGATTTCCCGACAGAACAATATCGCCATGATTCATAATCGCAATTTCATCACAGAATTCTTCCACATGACTCATCTGATGACTGGAGAAAATAACAATCTTCCCTGCGTCAATCTGTTCCTTGATAACATCCTTCAGAATCTGCGCATTTACAGGATCAAGACCTGAAAATGGCTCGTCTAAGATTACAATGTCCGGATTGCAAAGCAAGGTCTGTGCCAATTGTACCTTCTGCTGATTTCCTTTGGATAAGGTTTCCAGCTTGCGGTTTTCATACTCTGAAACTCCCATGCGTTCTAACCACTTTTTCGTCTGCTCCTTCGCCTCTTTTGCATTCAGCCCTCGTAGCATAGCAAGGTAAGTTAATTGTTCCCCTACCGTCTTTTTCGGATATAAGCCTCTTTCCTCTGGCAGATATCCTATCTGATATTCCTTTGCCTTAAATGGTTTCCCATCCATTTGCAAATGTCCACTATTCGCTTTAAAAACATCCATTAAGATACGGATTGTTGTTGTCTTTCCTGCACCGTTTCTCCCCAAAAGTCCAAGGGCACTTCCGCTTTCCACATGGAAAGAGATGCCGTGCAGAACTTCCGTTTCACCAAAAGACTTTTTGAGTTCCTGTACTTCCAGTCTCAACTGAATCCCTCCTTCACCAATTTACTCCATACTTCCTTTCTATTATACTATTTCGCATTCTCCTCATCAACATAATTATACAAATAATTCCCTTCTTTGAAATGATTGACGAATCCTTTCAAACAACCTATACTAAAGACGTAATTATACTGTTAGAAAACAAGACAAGGAGTGCCATATGACAGATAGAAAAACCCGAAAAAGACGTTATAAAAGAAAACAAAAAATAGCCATTCTATTTGCCGGAGTTATTATATCCATTGCAATATTTTTAGCCGGCTCATTAATATATGCCGTACTTCGTCCGGAAGAAAAATCTGCTTCTTCCATTGATACCGACAAAGTATACGATGACCTTTCCGAACAGGCAGAAGAACCATTAAAGCTTCCAACTCCTAGTGCAGAGGTTTCTATTACTATTTCTGTCGTTGGTGACTGTACTTTAGGAACCGATGAAAACTTTAACTATGCCAGAAGTTTAAATGCTTATTATGAGAAAAACGGTCCGGCATATTTCTTAAAAAATGTAAAGAGCATCTTTGAAGCAGACGATTTGACTATTGCAAACCTAGAAGGAACATTTACGGATTTGAAGACCCGTGCAGATAAGACCTACGCTTTTAAAGGACCTGCGGAGTTTGTGAAAATTCTCACCAGCAGTTCTGTAGAGGCGGTTACCCTTGCAAACAATCATAGCCGTGATTACGGTGCACAGAGTCTTACAGACACTCGAAACACCTTAGACGCAGCCGGAGTGGTACACTTTGGGTATGATGTGACAAAGGTTGTTGAAGTGAAAGGTGTAAAGGTTGGCCTTGTTGGAATCTATGAATTAATCGACCATACCGGACGTGCACAACAGGTGAAAGATAACATTGCCAAAGTAAAATCCGAGGGCGCTGATATTGTTATCGTCATTTTCCATTGGGGAATCGAACGTGACGCTGCTCCAAATTCACATCAGACTATGTTAGGCAGACTTGCTATTGATGAAGGCGCCGACCTTGTATGTGGTCATCATCCACATGTATTGCAAGGTATCGAAACCTACAAGGGGAAGAATATTGTATATAGCCTTGGAAACTTCTGCTTTGGCGGAAACTCCAACCCAAGCGACAAGGACACTATGATTTTTCAGCAGACATTTACTGTTACGAAGGATGGGGTTAAAGATGATAATGTAACAAATGTAATTCCATGCTCATTATCTTCAGAAAAAAATCGTAACAACTACCAACCGACTCCAGCTACAGGCAGCGAAGCGGAACGTATTATGAAGAAAATTAAAGACCGTAGTGAGTTGATTAAACTACCATAGGCAGTGTTTTTCTATAAGAATAAAGGATGCTGTCGCACTAACGAATAAAAATTCGTAAGTGCGGCGGCACTTTTTTACATAAAGTTTTAGGCGTTGGTCAAAAAATTCAAGAATACATGTACATTTATTATGATGTTTTAGGCATAATAAAATAGTCTTTTTATCCTTGCCTAATCATTTGGTTGTACAGCCCCAAATTTCCACTATACGCCTAATTTCTCCAAATTTTTGTAATATTTCTAAGTCATTTTATATCCTATGCCTAAACTCACCCGACTATTGACCTGGCTTCCAACAAACAATGTCTTGCATTATCTTCTTGCTTCACTGCACGTAAAATAAATTACTTGATATTTCTCTGCTATATAATCCAGGAACTTTCTCGCCTGCTTCATCTTTTCATCATCCAAGTTCGTAAATGGGTCATCCATAATAAGAACCGGCGC
>JAZOMR010000084.1:0-1724 GCA_045654105.1 Faecalimonas sp.
TTTTTTGTTCTACGGGGATTATACCGTACTTTCAGAAATTAGACTCTTTAATTCGTTTTACAATTTTCTACACCTACTGAGGTTTGCATAGGTTGATTTTGTCACTTTTTATTATGGCACACCCTAAATGCGCGGCAACAAATTGCGGACAAGCCTTACGGAATGCTCGATTGCTTTCTTTTCAAAGGTTGGATAGTCCATGGTTGCGCTGTTGTCAGCTTTGTCCGAAATTGCTCGGATTATGACACACGAAACTTTATTTAGGTAAGCTGCATGTGCGATAGCTGCGCCTTCCATTTCCGTACATTTCGCCTGGAAATTTTTCACCAACTTTTCCTTCACCTCTGCTGATGAAACAAACTGGTCACCGCTCACAATGCGTCCTGTAAATGTCTTAATATCCGGATTTGCCTCTTCATTTGCGGCTACTGCCTTTTCGATTAGGTCTTTTTCTGCAGGAAATGAAAATGTGTCCATTCGCGGAACCTGTCCAAGCGGGTCGCCAAAAATAGTGGCATCCATGTCATGCTCTACCAAGTCTGTGGAAATTACCATATCTCCAATGTCAATGGCTGCATCCAAAGAACCCGCAATTCCTGTGTTAATCAATACGTCCACATTGAATTTATCTGCTAAAACCTGCGCACAGATTGCCGCATTCACTTTACCAATTCCACTTCTTACAATTACAACATTTTTCCCACATAATGTACCTTTGCAGAACTGCATAGAAGCGTAATCCACTGCCTCTTCAATATCCATTTCTTGTTTTAATACCGCAACCTCTTCCTCCATTGCGCCTATAATACCGATTGTCATATGTTTGTCCTCACTTATATTTCATTGCTTTCTATTGTAACATTGGTATAGATTTTCGACAACATCTTTGTTATACTATGTAAACAAGAAAGCATGAATTTGGGAGGTTCATTATGAGTTACTCATATAAAACAAGAGGTGTTTGCTCTATGCAAATCAATTTCGATATCGAAGAAAATAAAGTACGCAACGTCAAATTTCTTGGCGGTTGCTCAGGTAATACACAGGGTGTTGCCGCTTTGGTTGAAGGCATGGACGTAAATGATGCAATCTCGCGTATGAAAGGCATTAAATGCGGACCACGTGCCACATCTTGCCCTGATCAGTTAGCAACTGCGTTAGAACAAGCGATTGCACAATAATTAGAAATGTGATATATTTTTTTCGTCAGTTCGAAACCATCCTGACGTAAAACAAAACTAAGGAGACAACAAAATATGAAAAACAAAAAAGTTTTATTTTTGACACAGGCAGCTATGATAGCCGCCGTCTATGTAATTCTGACGGAAATTTTTGCCCCAATCAGCTTTAGTGTGGGACAAGTACGTATCGCGGAAGCTCTTACTATTCTCCCGGCGTTTACACCTGCAGCCATTGTGGGGTTATTTATCGGATGCCTGATTGGAAATGTGTTAGCTGGAGCTGTGTTATGGGATGTTATCTTTGGAAGCCTTGCAACTTTGATTGGTGCATACTTTACGTATTTATTGCGCAAGCAGAACAAATTTCTTGCACCAATACCACCTATTATTTCTAACACGATAATTATTCCACTCATACTTCGATATGCATACGGATTAAAATATGCGATGCCGTTTATGATGCTAATGGTTGGACTTGGAGAAATCATATCTTGTGGCGTGCTGGGCATGATTCTTTACGCATCATTACAGAAACACAGAAAT
>JAZOMR010000085.1:0-4582 GCA_045654105.1 Faecalimonas sp.
GTTTGAACCAGCTGTGATTGTAATGTGTTGTTCTTTTCCTGTTCCCAAATCTTTTGCGGATACATTTACAATACCGTTTGCATCGATGTCAAATGTAACTTCGATTTGTGGAATTCCACGTGGAGCCGGTGCAATACCGTCCAGTCTGAACTGACCTAATGTCTTGTTGTCTTTTGCAAACTGTCTTTCACCTTGTACTACGTGAATATCTACTGCTGATTGATTGTCTGCTGCTGTTGAGAAGATTTGACTCTTCTTTGCAGGAATTGTTGTGTTTCTTTCAATCAATCTTGTTGCAATTCCACCCATAGTTTCAATAGAAAGTGAAAGTGGTGTTACATCAAGTAATAAGATGTCGCCTGCGCCTGCATCTCCTGCTAATTTACCACCTTGAACAGATGCTCCCAAAGCAACACATTCATCTGGGTTTAATGTTTTACTTGGTTCTTTACCTGTTAATTGTTTTACCTTGTCTTGTACTGCCGGAATACGTGTTGAACCACCAACCAATAATACCTGACCAAGTTCTGAAGCAGAAAGTCCTGCATCTGAAAGTGCTCTCTTTACAGGTTCTGCTGTTCTTTCTACCAAATCATTTGTCAATTCATCAAATTTTGCTCTTGTAAGGTTCATATCTAAGTGAAGTGGACCTGAAGCATTCATGCTGATGAATGGAAGGTTAATGTTTGTTGTTGTAGCAGTTGACAATTCTTTTTTCGCTTTTTCTGCTGCTTCTTTTACTCTCTGAAGTGCCATCTTATCAGCTGATAAATCCACACCGTTAGCACCCTTGAAATCAGCTACGATATAGTCAACGATTTTTTGGTCAAAGTCATCTCCACCAAGTCTGTTGTCACCTGCTGTAGATAATACTTCGATAACACCATCACCGATTTCGATAATAGATACGTCAAATGTACCGCCACCTAAGTCGTATACCATGATTTTTTGTTCTTTTTCGTTGTCAAGACCATATGCAAGAGCTGCTGCTGTTGGTTCGTTGATGATACGTTTTACATCAAGACCAGCGATTTTACCTGCATCCTTTGTAGCCTGACGTTGAGCATCATTAAAGTAAGCAGGTACTGTGATAACAGCTTCTGTTACTTTTTCTCCAAGATATCCTTCTGCATCTGCTTTTAATTTCTGAAGAATCATTGCAGAAATCTCTTGTGGAGAGTATTTCTTGTCATCGATTGCTACTTTGTAATCTCTACCCATTTCTCTCTTAATAGAAGAAATTGTCTTGTCAGCATTTGTTACTGCCTGACGTTTTGCAGGTTCACCTACTAAACGTTCTCCTGTTTTTGTAAATGCAACTACAGATGGAGTTGTTCTAGCACCTTCTGTGTTCGCGATAACTGTTGGCTGTCCACCTTCCATAACGGCTACACAGCTGTTTGTTGTACCTAAGTCAATACCAATAATTTTTCCCATTTTTAAATCCTCCTAAAATTAGTTTGCCACTTTTACCATGCTGTATCTCACTACGGAGTCACGGTATGTGTATCCTTTTTGAAATTCTTCGACAATGATGTTTTCACCAACTGTTTCATCTTCTACATGCATGACTGCGTTGTGAAGGTCCGGATTAAATTCCTGACCAACTGCTTCAATTGGTTTCACGCCTACGCTTTCCAGCATTGTCATGAGTTGCTTATATACCATTTCCATTCCTGTCACAAAAGCATCTTCCTTGTCTTCCTCTGCAACGGTAGTGAAACCTCTTTCGAAGTTATCTACAACCGGCAGCAATTTCTCAACGATGTCTTTTGCTCCAATTTCGTACATTGCAGCTTTCTCTTTCTCAGTACGTTTACGGAAATTATCGAACTCAGCCATCTGTCTTAACAGTTTGTCTGAGAGTTCTTCAATTTTCTCATCTTTCGGATCTTTTTTCTTTTTAAATAATTTTGATTTTTCTTTTGTAGGTTCTTCTGCGCCTTCTGCTTTCGCTTCTGATTCTACATCTGCACTGTCTGCATTGCCGGCACCTGCTTCATCATTCAAAGTTTCAGCCTCTGCATTTCCTTCGAGAGTCTCTTCTGTCGAAGTCTCGGCCTCTGCAGTCTCAGATGCAGTTTCCTCTACAACTTCTTGATTCTTGTTTTCTTCCAAGGGACCTTGCCACCTTTCTATTCTTCTTTATGGAAAATCTCATCCAGCTCCGTCATCAGAGTTTTCAGAGTCTTCATTACATGTTCATAATCCATTCGCTTTGGTCCGATAATACCTATCGTTCCCTGCATGCCTTCACCCAATTCATAGGTTGCTGTAACCACACTACAATCTTTCATGGACTGAACCGGTGTCTCATTACCGATGTAAACCTGAATGCCGTGATTATCTTCCTTAGAAAGTGTCTGTGTCACAATCTCTTGGAGCATCTGCTTCTCTTCAAATGCATTAATAATCTCCTGTGCACTGTGATTATCACTGAGCTCCGGATACTTGAATACATTTGTTGCACCGCTGGTATAGATTTCCAAATCCTCCGGCTGTATGGTGCTTCCAATCGCATTTAATACATCGCCGATGATTTCACTCTGTTCTCCGGCCTGCTCTTTCAACGCTGCTATCATTCCAAGGTTAATCTCTTCTATAGACATACCAGGAAGGCTTGTGTTCAGCAGCATATTCAGTTTCAGCATGATCTCATTATTAAGAGTTTCTTCCACTGTAACAATCTTATTCTTAATAATGTTACCTTCCATCACGATGACTGCAATAATCTGATGCTCATCAACCTGGGATAGCTGAATGAATTTTAACTTGTTTCGGTTCATAGTCGGAGCAGAAACCATAGTTGCGTAATTCGTATTGACCGCCAATACCTTCGCAGCCTGCTTGAGAATCTTATCCATCTTATCGGCTTTCTCCAGCATCTGCTCTCGCATCTCGATAACTTCCTGTTCCTTCTCTGCCATCAGCATATCTACATACAAACGATACCCTTTATCGGAAGGAATACGCCCTGCTGATGTATGAGGCTGTATGATGTAACCCAAATCCTCTAAATCAGCCATCTCGGTACGAATGGTTGCAGAACTCAAATTCAAGTCCGTGTATTTAGAAATAGTTCTTGAACCTACAGGTTCGCCGGTTTCTAAATAATTCTTGATAACCGCATGTAAAATCTTAAGTTTACGATCATCTAATCCGTGATTCAGTTCCATAAATACCTCCTCTTTTCATCTTATTAGCACTCTTTTGTTTCGAGTGCTAACATCTACGTTATTAAGATACACCTATAGGGGTATTTTGTCAACCATCTTTATCATTTTTTTAAATTTAGTAGCTCCCTCACGAATCGGGATTGTTTCATCTTCTTCCCGTTTCGCTCTTTACTATAAGAAATGACCAAACGTTTTTTCGCCCTTGTCATTGCTACATAGAAGAGCCTTCTCTCTTCTTCTATTTCTTCCGTAGTCTCTGCTTTTTTATACGGGCAGATATCCTCATTCGCACCAATCACAAATACGGTGTGAAACTCCAATCCTTTTGCTCCGTGCATGGTCAGTAACTGAACCGCATTTTTACCTGGTTCATGAAGCTCTGCCTGTCTGCGCAAATTTTCCCCATATTCTTCAATATGAGAAAACCACTCTTCAATGGTCTTAAACTCCTTTGCACGTTCTTCTATTTCATGCACAATGTCCATCAATTCTTCCAACTTGATTCTGCGCTTTATGGCATACTCTTTTAGAAAATCATCATATCCAATGTGCTTTCGGATATACTGAATGGCCGCATAAGGCTTGCATTTTTTGATAATCCGCAAATCTACATCCAACTGGTCAATGCGGTCCTGCATCCATTCTTTGTCTGCATAGAACTTTTTTAAAGCCTCAAAGGATACTTCCCCACTATCTACACTATCTCGGCCAATGTAACGATTTGGTCGATTCATAATCTCCAAAAACAGCTTCCTTGAGCGGTCCCCCAACGCCATTTTCATATACCCAATTATGTTCTTCGCAATAAAATGCTCGTATAAATTTGGAAAATGCTCCTTCATATGAAAAGGCTGATTGTATTCCATCAGCGTCTCTACCATCACCCGCGCTTCGTTATTGGTGCGGAAAAGAATTGCAATTTCTGTTGGTGATATGCCTTCTTTCAACTCTTTTTGAATCTCTTTGAACACATACTTGCTTTCTTCTATGGGATGGCGCACCTCTTGAACATGTACGTTCACACCCTGCTCATTGGTTGTGATAATCTGTTTCGGATATCGTCTCCCGTTATGCTTTATCACACGCCCTGCACCAACTACTATAGCCTTCGTCGAGCGATAATTTACATCCAGTATAATCTGTCTTGTTTCCGGATAATCCTTTGGAAAGTTCAGCATAATCTCCGGTCTCGCCCCACGAAACTGATAGATGGACTGGTCATCATCTCCCACAATGAATATATTGTTTTCGGGTGCCGCCAACATACGAATCACATCATACTGAACCTTATTAATATCTTGGAACTCGTCGATTAATATATACTTATACTTTGTCTGCCAAGCCTTTAGAATATCTGGCCTTTTCTGAAACAATTCATACGTAAGCACCAGCATATCATCAAAATC
>JAZOMR010000086.1:0-11126 GCA_045654105.1 Faecalimonas sp.
GGCAGCACTTGGTGATAAAGAGTTTTGCAGATATCAGACGGTGTTTGGTTTTGGTGAGAAAACAGGGATCGACCTTCCGGGTGAAGCAGACACCTCCGGACTGTTGTATAAGCCGGAAAATATGGGACCGGTGGAACTGGCCACCAACTCCTTTGGACAAGGATTTAATGTTACCATGACGCAAATGGTTGCAGGTTTTTCCTCGTTGATTAATGGCGGTAATTATTACAAACCTCACGTGGTAAGACAAATCCGTGATGAGAACGGAAATGTGGTTAAAAATATGAATCCGGTTTTGTTGAAGAAAACAGTTTCTGAGGAAACCAGCGATTTATTAAAGACTTATATGAAACAGACCATGACAGATGGTACAGGACGAAATGCGAAGGTAGAAGGCTACAGTATGGGTGGTAAAACCGGTACAGCGGAAAAACTGCCTCGTGGTAATGGAAATTACGTGTTGTCCTTCATGGGATTTGCACCGGCTGAAAATCCGGAGGTTCTGGTTTATGTAGTGATTGATGAGCCGAATACAGAGATTCAGGCAAACAGCAGACTTGTTACAACGTTAGCAAGAAATATTATGGAAGAGGCATTTCCATACCTAAATATTACAAAAGAATAAGCGGATTATTCATAACCTCACAAAAGTGTTCATAAAAATTAACAACACTTTGTGAGGTTTTTTTATGAAAAATAAGACATATATCCGAAGAAAAGAATTGATTGTGTTTGTATGCGCTGGTCTTATGTTGATTGGTCTAGTAGGACGATTGGCCTATCTTATGATTTTTGAGGCTGAGTATTATCAGGAGAAGGCAGAGGACTTACACGAAAGAGAGAGGCAAATTAAGGCGGCGCGCGGGGAAATCATCGATGCCAACGGGGTTGTCCTGGCAACCAACAAAACGGTTTGTACGATTTCAGTGATTCATAGTCAGTTAACTGATGCGGAAGAGGTAATACGTATTTTGACACAGGAGTTAGGGCTGGATGAGGCAACAGTCCGCAAGAAGGTGGAGAAGGTATCTTCCAGAGAACTAATCAAGTCCAATGTAGAGAAGGAAATAGGAGACAGAATCCGTGAATATGAGCTTGATGGCGTGAAGGTGGATGAAGATTTCAAACGTTATTATCCATACAATGAGTTGGCGTCTAAGGTCCTAGGTTTTACCGGAAGTGATAATCAAGGCATTATAGGTCTAGAAGTAAAATATGAGGAATATTTAAAAGGGCAAAATGGAACCATCCTTACGACCACAGATGCCAGGGGAATTGAATTAGAAGGGATAGCAGAGGAGAGAATGGAGCCGATAGCGGGAAAGACGTTGCAGCTCAGCCTGGATTATAATATTCAAAAATACGCTCAGCAGGCTGCAGAAAAGGCTATGGAGGAAAAGAAGGCAGACCAGGTGGCGATTCTGATTATGAACCCACAGAACGGGGAGATATATGCCATGGTAAATGTTCCAGAATTTCAGTTAAATGAACCTTTCTCACTGGAGACATTGCAGTTAGAGACCGCACCGAAGGATGAGGAAGAAAAGCAGGATTTATTAAATCAGATGTGGAGAAATACCTGTATTAATGATACCTACGAGCCGGGATCCATTTTCAAGGTGTTTACCACGGCCGCAGCCTTAGAAGCAGGAGTATTAAATGTAAATGATAACTTCTATTGTCCGGGGTATCGGATTGTGGAAGACAGGCGAATTCGTTGTCATAAGACCACCGGTCATGGTTCAGAAAACTTTCCTCAGGGAATTCAAAACTCCTGTAATCCGGTTTTTATTGATATTGGATTGCGATTGGGGTCAGAGGGGTTTTATAAATATTTCAAACAATTGGGTTTGACGAAAAAAACAGGGGTGGATTTGCCGGGAGAGGCAGGAACTATTACCCATAAGATAGAGAATGTAGGATTGGTAGAGCTTGCTACCATGTCCTTTGGACAGTCCTTTCAGATCACACCGATACAGGTTGCAACCATGGTTAGCTCCACTATCAACGGAGGTGTCCGCGTAATACCACATTTAGGTGTGCGGGTGTTGAATGAGGATGGGGACGTGGTGAAAGAATTTTCTTATGAGACCGAGAGAGTACTTTCCAAGGAAACGTCACAGACTATGAAGGAATTGCTGGAAAGCGTTGTGTCAGAAGGCGGTGGAAAAAACGCAATTATAGAAGGTTATGAAATAGGGGGGAAGACGGCAACCTCCCAGACTTTGCCGCGAAGTGCACATAAATATATCTCCTCGTTTGTGGGTTTTGCGCCGGCGGATAATCCACAAGTTTTGGCTCTTTGTATCATTTACAATCCTCAAGGCGTATATTATGGGGGGACCATTGCCGCGCCTGTGGTAAGGACGATTTTTGAGAACATCCTTCCGTATCTGGGGATTGAAAAGACGGGCAATTAGTTGTATACTATATCGTGTGTATGGGCAGGGGAGTTTAGTGCTCTGCGCATATAAAAACGAAAGAGATAACGAGGTGTATTTATGGATTATAGAATTTTTCTGCCAGTATTAATTTCATTTGCTCTCAGTGTGGTTTTAGGACCGGTTGTGATACCAATACTTCGAAAACTGAAGATGGGTCAGACAGAGCGTGAGGATGGGGTAAAATCTCACTTAAAAAAAGCAGGCACACCGACTATGGGTGGTGTTATTATCTTAAGTAGTATTGCGATAACATCCTTATTCTACATTAAGGACTATCCAACCATTATTCCAATTTTGTTTGTGACGGTTGGTTTTGGACTGATTGGATTTTTGGATGACTATTTAAAGGTTGTAATGAAACGTTCAGACGGGTTATATCCGAAACAAAAAATGGCGCTTCAGATTTTAGTGACAGCAGTCTTCGCATTTTATGTTGTGAAGTTCACAGAGATTCCGCTGACATGGCTGATTCCATTTACAGATGGGAAGTATTTAGATCTTGGATTTTTGGCTATTCCAATGATGTTTATAGTAATTATCGGAACAGTAAATGGTGTGAATTTTACAGATGGATTGGACGGTTTAGCATCTAGTGTTACGGTACTTGTTGCAACATTTTTTACTGTTGTTGCAATCGGAACGAAGAGTGGTATCGAACCAATCACATGTGCGGTTGTAGGCGCATTGTTGGGATTCTTGTTATTTAATGTATATCCGGCCAGCGTATTTATGGGAGATACCGGTTCCCTTGCGCTTGGAGGATTTGTTGCATCCACAGCTTATATTCTTCAGATGCCATTTTTCATAGTGATTGTGGGACTGATTTATTTAGTGGAAGTGTTATCTGTTATTATTCAGGTTACGTATTTTAAAAAGACAGGCGGTAAACGTATCTTTAAAATGGCTCCGATTCATCATCATTTTGAACTTTGTGGCTGGTCAGAAACCAAGGTAGTGGCTGTATTTTCTATTGTGACAGCGATTCTTTGTCTCATTGCTTTGATGGCAATTTAAGGAACAGGGGGAGAGAGCGTTATGAATAATCAGAAGGTTCTTGTCTTTGGTTCAGGAATCAGTGGGATTGGCGCCACAAGACTTCTTGAACAAGTGGGCAGAGAAGTGATTTTATATGACGGCAATGCATCCTTGGATGCAGAGAAGATAAAAAAACAGATTGGCGAGCAGACAAAGGCCGAGGTGATTCTCGGTGATTTGCAGGAAGATGTGATGAAGACATTGGACCTGGTAGTTATGAGTCCGGGTGTTCCGACAGATCTGCCGGTTGTGAAACAAATGCGTGATATGGGGATTCCAATCTGGGGCGAAATTGAACTTGCCTTTACATACGGCAAAGGTGATGTGCTTGCAATTACCGGAACCAACGGAAAAACTACAACGACAGCACTTTTGGGTGAGATTATGAAGAACTACAAGGAATCTGTTTATGTGGTTGGTAATATTGGAAACCCATATACAGAGGTAGCTCTTGATATGTCCGAGGAGAGCGTAGCTGTAGCAGAAGTAAGCAGCTTCCAATTAGAAACAATTCATGAATTTCGTCCATGTGTCAGCGCAATTTTGAATATTACACCGGACCATTTGAATCGCCATCATACCATGGAGGCTTATATTGAAGCAAAGGAAGATGTGGCGAAGAATCAGACAAAAGACGATACTTGTGTTCTGAATTATGAAGATGAAGTATTGCGAAAATTTGGTGAAAATGTAAACGCAAAGGTTCTATATTTTAGCAGTCGGCGTAAACTAGATAAAGGCATCTATTTAGAAAATGGAAATATAGTTTACAAGGATGAGGAAGAAACAGTTGTTTGCCATGTAGAGGAATTACAACTTCTCGGAACACATAACTATGAAAATGTGATGGCTGCGACAGCTATGGCAATTGCATACGGTGTTCCTATGGATGTGATTCGAAACACAATCAAGGCATTTACAGGTGTTGCCCATCGCATTGAATTCGTCTGTGAGAAAAATGGGGTAGCATATTATAATGACTCGAAGGGAACCAATCCGGACGCTGCCATAAAAGCCGTAGAGGCAATGAACCGTAAGACCATACTAATTGGCGGCGGTTATGATAAGGATTCTGAGTATGAAGAGTGGATTGAATCCTTTGATGGAAAGGTCAAACATCTTGTTCTGCTTGGTCAGACAAGAGAAAAGATTGCGGCGACAGCAAGGAAATTAGGCTTTGAAAGCATTATCATGGTGGACTCCTTGGAAGAGGCAGTAGCCACATGTGCGAAATTGGCTGAGCCGGGAGAAGCAGTACTTCTTTCACCTGCTTGTGCAAGCTGGGGAATGTTTAAGAATTACGAAGAACGTGGAGATAAATTCAAGGAGTTCGTAAATGCTTTGTAAGGGGTGAAGGAATTGACAAAACCCAAAAAGAAAAAGTCGGTTGATTACGGTCTTTTGGTTGTGGTTTTTGTGCTCATTATTGTAGGACTTTACATTTTGTACAGCACGAGTGCTTACAATGGACGGGTGAAATTCGATGATGAGTTTTATTACTTAAAGAAGCAGGCTTTTGCGACTGCACTTGGCATTGGGTGCATGTATGCAATGGCAAATATTGATTATCACATTTGGCAAAAATTTGCGGTGTGGGCGTATGTAGTGTCCTTGGCACTCTCGCTGGCAGTTTTGTTTATCGGTGATGAATATAATGGGTCCAAAAGATGGTTGTCTTTTGGACCTTTGTCATTTCAGCCTTCAGAGTTCGCAAAACTAGCGGTTATTTTATTTTTGGTGAATCTGATTGTAAAAAAAGGAAAGAAAATGAAGAAGATGGGAACCCTTTTGGTAATTGTGATTTCCATTCTTCCGATTGTTGGTCTGGTTGGTGCGGGAAACTTAAGTACAGCGATTATTATATTGGGTATTGGTGTTGTTCTGGTCTTTGTGGCAAGTCCCTTATATGCCCAGTTTGTCTGGCTTGGTGTCAGTGCAGTAGGATTTATGGCTATCTTTCTGGCAATGGAAAGCTATCGACTGGAAAGACTTGCAATTTGGCGAAACCCGGAAGCTTATGAAAAGGGATACCAGACATTGCAGGGGCTTTATGCTATTGGCTCCGGTGGATTGTTTGGAAGAGGAAGCGGGGAAAGTATACAAAAGCTGGGCTTTGTACCGGAAGCGCAGAATGACATGATATTTGCCATTGTATGCGAGGAATGGGGACTGTTTGGGGCGGCAATTTTAATTTTTTTATTTCTATTTTTGATATGGCGATTTTTTGTGATTGCCGTGAATGCAAAGGACTTGTTTGGCTCCTTAATTGCAGTTGGCGCAATGGCACATATGATGATTCAAGTGATTTTAAATATTGCGGTAGTTACTAACACCATCCCAAATACAGGGATTACGTTACCCTTTGTCAGTTACGGCGGCACATCAGTTTTATTCTTATTAACTGAAATAGGGCTTGTACTCAACGTGTCTCATCTGATACAATGATATTGTTCAGAGCCAAGCAAAATTTTATAAAACCGACGTAAAATGCTTGCATTTTTGAGTGGGTTTTTAAAATTTTATTTGGCGGATACGCCTCACCGAGGAAACACGAAGTGTTTGCGAGGTGGCTGGATCTGAACAATATAGCTTATATGGGAGAAAAAGATGAAGGGGAAAGGACGCAAAAAGAAAAGTAAGTTTGGTTACTATTTGTATGCCGTTGTAATTTTAGTGCTTACAATTACAAATATTACTTTGGCAACACTTCTTATCACGCATGTGCAGAGCATTGAAGTAAGCGGCACCACATACAGCCAGCAAAAAGACATTGTTTCATGGGTAAAGGAAGACCCATTAACTGTGAACTCTCTTTATACATTATTTAAATATAAGACGGGTTCTTATAAGCTCCCAATTTATTTGGAAAAGGTAAATGTGAAACTGGCAGCACCGTGGAAGGTGAAGGTAAAGGTGACTGAGAAAGAGATTATCGGTTGCTTGGCCAATGACAATTCTTATATCTATTTTGATGAAGAAGGACTGGTGTTACAGGTAACTACAGAGTATAACAATGCGGTTCCGGTGATTGAAGGTTTGGAAATAAAAAAACCGAAAAAATTCAAGAAGCTTCAGGTAGATAATGAGAAGGTTTTTGATTACTTTGTGAGTGTCACAAAAGAGATAGAAAAAAATGAGTTAACTCCTGACAGATTAGTCTGGGAAGAAGACGGAATGAATCTGCATTTTGAAAAAGTATGTGTGAAGTTAGGGAAGAGTAATTTTGGAATAAAAGTATTGCAATTAACCACTCTTTTAGAGGAATTAGAGGGAAAAGACGGCACGCTTCATTTAGAACATTACACATCGGAAAGTAATAAGATAAGTTTTGAAAAAAACTATTGATTATTTGACAAAAACTATTTATTATATAGTTGTATGGCAAAATGCGATACGTCTAGGGACGTATAAGATAAATAAGGGAACAAAGGAGGAGAAGTTCTTGTTAGAAATTAAAACAAATGAAATGGAAGCGGCAGCAAAAATTATAGTTGTCGGTGTCGGTGGCGGCGGAAACAATGCAGTAGATCGTATGATATCAGAAAATATCGCAGGTGTAGAATTTATTGCAATCAACACAGATAAACAAGCATTACAATCATCAAAAGCACCAACATTGATGCAGATTGGTGAAAAGCTTACAAAAGGGCTTGGCGCTGGTGCAAAACCTGAAATCGGTGAAAAAGCAGCAGAAGAAAGTGAAGAGGAAATCTCAGCAGCATTGGAAGGTGCTGACATGGTATTTGTTACCTGTGGTATGGGCGGCGGAACCGGTACAGGTGCAGCTCCGGTTGTAGCGCGTATTGCGAAATCTTTAGGTGCACTTACCGTAGGTGTTGTTACAAAACCTTTCCGTTTTGAAGCAAAAACACGTATGAATAATGCTCTTGCAGGTATTGAAAAATTAAAAGAAAACGTGGATACATTAATCGTAATTCCTAACGATAAGTTATTGGAAGTTGTTGACAGAAGAACAACTATGCCTGAAGCTCTTAAGAAAGCGGACGAAGTGTTACAACAAGGTATCCAGGGTATTACAGATTTAATTAATACATCTGCACTCATTAACCTTGACTTTGCTGATGTTCAAACTGTTATGACAGATAAAGGTATTGCTCATATCGGTATTGGTTCTGGTAAGGGCGATGACAAGGCACTTCAAGCTGTCAAAGAAGCGGTTGCAAGTCCACTTCTCGAAACAACAATTGCTGGTGCTTCACATGTTATCATCAATATCTCTGGTGACATCACTCTGTTTGATGCTAGCGATGCAGCAGAATACGTACAAGACCTTGTTGGCGAAGATACAAACATTATCTTCGGTGCGATGTATGATGATTCTAAGGCTGATGAAGCTACAATCACAGTAATTGCTACAGGCTTACACAATGTTGCTGGAACAGCTTCTAAGTTGAAATCAAGATTAGAAAGCAAAGTTCCTGTACAAAACGTTGAAAAGTATGAAGCTCCGGTAGTTCCAACTCCGGTTATGCCAGAACTTGATCTTGGATTGGCAAAACCACAAGCAGCAGGAACAGCTCCAACATTAGACCAACCAAGAACACCGGTTAGTTCAGTAAAAGAACAATCTATTAAAATTCCAACATTTTTAAAGAAATAATAGGAAGCGAAATATGTCGAAGACTTTGTGGGAAACCACAGAGACTTCGACATTTTTTTTGTTTAAAACTTTCTATAATAGACTTTGCTTGAGTACCAAATCGCTTTCGTAGCGAAAGAGAAAGCAGGTGGATTGTGTACTACGAATTATATGTAGATGTATTGTTTTTAGTGAATTTCATGATGGATTACATATTACTTTTGATTGTAAAGAAGATATGTCAGTGTTCTGCCACACACGGGAATATCTTTCTAGGAGCCATAATTGGTTCTCTATTCACATGTTTGATTGTAATTCTGCCGATTCCCTATGCATTTGTAAAATTCGTATTATTCCACATGTTTGTAAATACGTGCATGATTCGAGTGGGACTAAAAATCAAAACCATACGAGCTTTTTTGAAGGCACTGATTATGTTATACGTTGGAGGATTTCTACTTGGAGGAATCATGGAATATTTTAGACAGTATGTTCGCGTGGGAAGTCTGTTTTTTCTCGTTGCAATTGTTTCATACTACATGGTTCTGGGAGTCTGGAAATTTATTTCCTATATTCAGAGATGGAATCAGATTCATTATACAGTGGATTTGTACTTGAATGACCAAATGTATCAGGTGCGAGGACTGATAGATACAGGAAATGGTCTTCGAGACCCCATCAGTGGGCATCCGATTAGCGTTTTAGAACAAAAAATGGCCAGAGAACTTTTGGAAAAAAAGGCGGAAAAAAACTTTCGATATGTTCCTTATAGGACCATTGGAAAGACGGAGGGCGTATTGCCCGTTTTTCGAGTGGATCGGATGTGTATACACAAGGATACTGATTGTTGGATCGAAAATCCTTTGATAGGTATTAGTGAGGAGAAAGTTTCAGTAGAGGGAGAGTATGAAATGATTTTAAATCCGAATCTATTTTAGGAGGAATTAAGATGTTTATGAAGTTAGCCGTGCCAAAACGGTTTATCCGGACTTTTTTATTTCCGGAAAGTATGGAGTTACATTACATAGGTGGGACAGATGTTTTGCCAGCTCCATTGGGGGTGGATGAAGAAAACGCTGCAATATTAGAATTGGGAACGGAAAAAGACGAAGAGGCAAAAAAGTTATTAATTGAGCACAATCTTCGTTTAGTAGTATATATTGCGAAAAAATTTGACAACACCGGAATTGGTGTTGAGGATTTGATTTCTATCGGAACAATAGGGTTAATTAAAGCGATTCATACATTTAATCGCAACAAAAACATTAAACTTGCGACCTACGCATCGCGTTGTATAGAAAACGAAATATTAATGTATTTGCGAAGAAATAATAAGACAAAATTAGAAGTTTCCATTGATGAACCGTTAAATGTGGATTGGGATGGAAATGAATTGTTGCTTTCCGATATTTTAGGCACAGATGAAGATGCGATATACAGGGATATGGAGGATGAGGTAGAGAGAAAATTGCTGGTGCGGGCAATTAATTGTCTGTCTAGCAGAGAGAAAATGATTGTGCAGATGAGATATGGCTTGGACTCCCATGACGGACAGGAGAAAACGCAAAAAGAGGTTGCGGACCTTTTAGGCATATCACAATCCTATATTTCTCGTTTGGAAAAGAAAATTATGCAAAGGTTAAAAAGAGAAATGGTTCGATTTGAAATCTAATTCCGGAAGTGGTAGAATAAAAGAAAAAGGGGCGAGGGATATATGAAGCTTACATTTATCGGTGCAGCTCATGAAGTGACAGGCAGCTGTCATTTATTAGAAGCTAACGGGAAGAACATTTTGGTAGACTGTGGAATGGAACAGGGGCCGGATTTGTATGAGAATCAGGAGGTTCCGGTTTCCGCAGGAGAGATTGATTATATTCTGTTAACGCATGCTCATATCGACCATTCCGGATTGATTCCGCTGATGTGCAAGCATGGGTTTAAAGGAGAGATTGTAACCACCTTTGCAACAGCTGATTTGTGCAATATAATGTTGCGAGATAGTGCACACATTCAGGAATTTGAAGCAGAGTGGAGGAACCGAAAGGCGAGACGCTCCGGTGCACCATTGTATGAGCCTTTGTATACGACACAGGATGCCATTGATGCAATTGGGCTTTTGTCACCGTGTGATTATGGTCAGAAGATTGAACTGTGTAAAGGAATTGAAGTTCGCTTTAATGACGTAGGACATTTGCTTGGCTCAGCCAGTATAGAGGTGTGGATTACGGAAAACGACATTTCTAAGAAGATTGTTTTTTCAGGAGACGTAGGGAATATCGACCAACCGATTTTAAATAACCCGTCTGAAGTCAAAGAAGCGGATTATATCGTCATTGAATCGACCTATGGTAACCGTGTACATAGTGAGGAAAAACCGGATTATTTGGGTGAATTTACGCGCATATTAAAGGAAACATTTTTAAAAGGCGGGAATGTGGTAATCCCATCCTTCGCGGTGGGAAGAACCCAGGAAATCTTATATTTTATTCGTGAAATTAAGGAGCAGAATCTGTTGCCGGAGTTTCCGAATTTCGAAGTATATGTAGACAGTCCGCTGGCAATTGAAGCAACCAATGTGTTTACGAAAAATGGTCGGGCATGTTATGACGCGGAAGCACTGAAATTGATTGAGAAGGGTGTAAATCCACTGGTATTTCCAGGATTAAAGCTGTCCGTGACCAGTGACGATTCCAAACTCATTAATTTTGACGCCAATCCGAAGGTTATTATTTCGGCTTCCGGCATGTGCGAAGCAGGACGTATCCGCCATCATTTAAAGCATAATTTGTGGAGGCAGGAGTGCACCGTATTATTTGTTGGATATCAAGCAATGGGGACACTTGGAAGAAAATTAATTGACGGAGCATCTGCAGTAAAGTTGTTTGGTGAAAATATAGAAGTTGCAGCTAAAATCGAGTCTCTAAAGGGTGTTAGCGGTCATGCAGATATGGATGGGCTGCTTAAGTGGCTAAAGGGATTTGAGTCGGATGTACAGCATGTGTTTGTCGTTCATGGAGAGGATGCTGTTACGGATGAATTTGCACAGA
>JAZOMR010000087.1:0-1904 GCA_045654105.1 Faecalimonas sp.
CTCACCACGTAATCCGCCTCATCATAAGCGTTATCGAACTGTTGGAATACAAGTTTGTCTCCCACGCCATTTTCTGTCCATAGAGCCTTATCTTTTCGCCCATAATTGTTGCGAATTACACCATTTGCCGCATTCAAAATGGTCTCCGTAGAACGGTAATTCTGCTCCAGTTTAATCACCCGCGCATCCTCAAACACATCTTCAAAATTTAAAATATTCTTAATATTAGCACCGCGGAATTTGTAAATGGACTGGTCATCATCACCTACCACACAAAGGTTTCTGTACTTCTTTGCGAGAATACTGATAAGCTTAAACTGTACCGTATTGGTATCCTGGTACTCGTCCACCATGATGTAGCGGAAGCGTTCCTGATAATATTCCAAAATGTCTGGCTGAGTCTGCAAAAGCTGCACGGTTTTCACTAGCAAATCGTCGAAATCCAGCGCATTGTTTGCTTTTAATTGCTTTTGATACTCCCGATAAACCTTCGCTATCTTTTGCTTGTGATAATCTCCTCCTGCATTCAACTCATACTCATCCGGCAAAATCATTTCATCCTTCGCTGAAGAAATAGCCGCAAGAAGATTTCGCTCTTTATAAATCTTTGTATCAATCTGTAATTGCTTGCAGACATCCTTCATTAACGTCTTTTGGTCGTCTGCATCATAGATAGTAAAATTGGTTCCAAATCCCAAGCGGTCAATGTGACGTCTCAAGATGCGAACACAGGTCGAGTGAAAGGTGCTCACCCAGATGCTTTCCGAGCCAAAACCAACGATTCTGTCCACACGCTCCCGCATCTCACCGGCTGCCTTATTGGTAAAAGTAATCGCCAAAATATTCCAAGGGTTCACACCCATTTCATCAATCAAATATGCGATACGGTGTGTCAACACTCTAGTCTTTCCAGACCCCGCACCTGCAAGTATCAGAAGCGGTCCCTCCGTATGAAATACTGCCTCTCTCTGTTCATTATTCAATGTATCGTAAATGCTCATGCTATCTCTCCTCGTATTACGCAGTTAAGTTCGAAAACATGAAGTTTTCGAACTCACGGGCAGTCGCCCTATACACCCTGCACTTAGCACAGTTGTCTGCAAGCAGCCGCCGTGCCACGCGCAGTCTGTAAACTGCTCGTTGCTTACGTGAATATTATATTATAATTTCCTCCTAATGTCATCAAAAACAATTTGTCAAAAAGACTTGAGAAGTAGTTTGCGATACTATATAATGTCTGTATTGAGGTGATAATATGACGATAGATAAAAATGATTTATTAAACAGTATTTTGGGAAGTATTTCCCGCATTGATTTTATAAAATCAACCGATATTCCTAACATCGATTTGTACATGGATCAGGTGACTTCCTTTATGGAAAAGGAACTAAAGTCAACAAAGCGAAATGATGATGACAAGGTTTTGACAAAGACCATGATTAACAATTATGCAAAAAATGATTTGTTGCCTGCACCTGTCAAAAAGAAATATTCAAAAGAACACTTGTTATTATTAACATTTATCTACTATTTTAAAAACATTATATCCATGAAGGATATTGAAACCCTTCTGAAGCCAATTACGGAAAGTTATTTCCATTCGGAAGGAGATATCAATATTGCTCGAATTTATGATGAAGTATGTGCTTTCGAAAAAGAACGTACCAAGCTACTTCAAAAGGATATTGAATTAATGTTCAACAACTCGATGGAAACATTTTCAGATGTGGATGTCGAAAACCGAGACTACTTGCAATTCTTCTCATTTATCTGCTCTCTTAGTTTAGATGTCTATGTGAAGCAATTGCTGATTGAGAAACTGATTGATGCGACTTCTACTCCTGCCGAAGAAACAAAAAATTGTGATAAAGATAAGGATAAGAAAAAGAAAGAATAAGAGACAT
>JAZOMR010000088.1:0-21036 GCA_045654105.1 Faecalimonas sp.
GGTTCATTGGTCGTTGCGATTAATCTATCATCGGAATCTTTATATAAAAATACTTCCACCGGGTCACCTGGTTCAATCCCAGCCGGAACCTGTTTCTTTGGAAGTAATACTCGTTCTTCGTCATTTCCAAGATATACTCCAAAATCTACTTTTTTTACTACTGTCAGTACTTGTTTTTTCCCTAATCTCATTGTTAGTTTTCTCCTATAAATCCCACGATTGCATACACATTGTCCTGCTCATCACATAATACCGCAGTTAGAACATTCTCCTGCATTGCACGTTTTAATATCATTGTTTCACCGTAAACGGCTGCTTTTTTGTACTCCACACGAAGGCCTGTAACAGAAAAATTCTCCGGCAACGCCTCGCATGCCAATTCTATGTACTTGGCATTATTCATATGATTGTTTGTATCAATATGATACTTGTGCACGGTGAAAGTGTCAACCACCTGCAGCCCTTCCGGCGTTTGGATTTTTCTGGACACACTTTCCATCGGAAGTGGCTCCTCCACTTCATAAGTATCGATTTCCGCCTCAGTTGGTTTCACCGGTCTTCCGTTTTTTGTATCCACATATACCCAAAGACTGTGGGCGCAGGCAAGTTCTTCTCCATCTGCTGTTTTTAAGCAGAAATCTCTCGGTCCAAACACACCTTTAAATCCCGTTGCCCATGTAGAAACTGTAAGTGCTTCGCCAACCTGTGGGCGTCTCCTAATAGATACCTGCCAGGAATTTAAAATCCACGCCCTATTTTTCTCTTTAAGATAATCAAATCCCACACCTAATTGCTCTGAATTTTCCGTTGTACAATCCTGAAAATAATTAATGATTGCCGCAATCTTCAGTTTATTATCCGTGCCGCACTCGCTGTAACGTACACGGCTCTTAAGCTTGTACATCTATACTTCCTCCATCTGTCTCTAGAAGAAGAACCACCGTATTTTAAAACGGGTCGTGGTGGTCACCATTTCATAGGTATCTTCTTCCAGAACTTCTTTTAATTCATTCTTTCCTTTTTGTGGAACTACTGCATGTACCGAATCTATAAAACAAAGATTCGGATATAACACGCACCACCAATTCTGACCCTTTGCCTGTCCAATCTCGATGCGAAGGGCTTCGTACTCCCCTGCCGGAAATGTGATATCCCCATAGGTCTTATCCGGGAAATCACAGGTAGTGACTTCTGCTTTTACGGAATATTCGTAGCCTTCTTCTGCGATAATCTCAGCCGCCACCTGTTCAATCTGCACCAAATTCTCTCTCGCCCATTTTTTTGTTGTTTCTACACTGTCTGACTGTGGCAGCTCCTGCTTCATATAAGCGATAATCGCTTCTTTTACTTTCATCTTCAAGGCCTGGTCTTCCTCACTGTCACTGTTTGCTAACACGTGAAAACGAAAAACCTGCTCAGCAAGTTCTCCCTGCATTTCGCTTTTCTTTGCATTTACTATAAGACCGGTTATTAAAATTCCTATCAAAACTCCGACCATCGCACATGTTTTTTTCATAATTATGTACCTCCCAACTCATTTGTTGGGAGTGTGCTCACTTTTCAGAATTTTATTCATAAAAATCTATTTTTTTGTTCGAATGGTATCGCTTACTGTCTTTGCCTGATTTTCAATATGTGTGCTGATAGCCACTTTAGCAGCCTCCTTATCATGCTTTTCAATACACGAAATAATATGCTCGTGTTCAGCAAGAAGGACTGGATGTACTTCTGTTCTTTTTAAATATTCTACACGGTAACGATACATTTGTTCACGCAGATTATAAAGAAGCTGAATCAGTCTCTGATTATCGGTTGCCAGATAGATAATATCATGAAATTTCACATCCGCCTCCGCATACTCTGTCACATCTCCACCTTGTAGAGCCGCCTCAAATTCCTTTGCTGCTTCCTTTAAGTTTTCAATATCCTCAGGGGAAATCCTATCGCACGCAAGGTCCACCGCCAACTCTTCTAATGCTGCACGAACCTCCAACACATCGCGCAAGCTTTTCTCTGTTATCTCTGCAACCTCTGCACCTCGTCTTGGAATCATCAGAACAAGCCCTTCCAATTCCAGTTTACGAATTGCCTCCCGAATCGGGGTACGGCTTACACCTAATTTATTTGCCAGCTGAATTTCCATCAAACGTTCGCCCGGTTTTAATTCTCCGCGCAGGATTGCTTGACGAAGAGTATTAAATACAACGTCACGCAATGGCAGAAATTCATTCATATTTACTTCAAAATCCGTTCCCATGTTACTTCCTCCTTACATTGTGTACATTTGCCAAATACACTTGTTTTGCACAGTCCATATTTCTTAGCTTATACCAAGCATCCTTGGCCACCTTACGATTATCAAAGATTCCAAAAACTGTTGGACCACTTCCGCTCATCATGGCATTTAAGGCGCCTGCTTCCTTCATTGCATCTTTTATGGTCTCGATAATCGGATACTTTTCAATCGTTACACTTTCCAATACATTTCCCATTGATGATGCTATCTTAGATAAATCCTGGTCTTTCAGTCCCTGTAATAATCCATCTATATCCGGATGTTCCACAATCTCCTTTGCATCCAATGTTTCATACACCCATTTTGTCGAAACACTAATTGCAGGCTTTGCCACTAAAACATAGCACTTAGGCATTGGAGGAAGAGAAGATAGTTCCTCCCCGATTCCTTCTGCCAACGCGGTACCCCTCATCACACAATAAGGCACGTCCGCACCAAGGGCGACGCCGCGTTCCATCAGTTCTAATTGGCTAAGTCCTAGGTCAAACATGCGGTTCATTCCAACCAAAACCGCTGCTGCATTGGAGCTTCCGCCCGCCATGCCAGCAGCGACTGGAATTCGTTTCTCTAATTTGATATGCACACCTTCTCGTATATCAAACTCGTCTATTAATAGTTTTGCCGCCTTATAAGCAATATTATTCTCATCAACCGGAAGATAGGAAAGATTCGTTTCCACCTGTATCCCTGGTTCTTCTGTCCTGGTCAAAGTCACATTGTCATACAAATAGATGGTCTGCATCACCATGCGCACATCATGGTATCCATTGTCCCTTCTTCCCAGTACATCTAAGCCCAAATTAATTTTGGCAAGAGCCTTTAATGTCAAAGTATGTTCCATCTCTTATCCCCCTATTGTCTTACTTTGTACTTCCTATGTATCTTGTATACAATACTCTTACAGTATACTCATATTCTCTTTAAAAATCAATAACCTATCGCCTGCTTTTAGCTTCTCCCCACTCACGTCATTTAATTCCTTTATGGCATCCACACTCGTACTATAGCGCTTTGCTAAGGACCACAAATCATCCTCCGATTTCACAATATATCCTACAATACTCGGACGTTTTTCAATTTCCTCCAGCGAAAGCGGCTGAACCTTTACTTCACGAATCATTTTTCGAGTTCCATTTCTCTTAAAAAAACCATGAAACGCCAGAGCTGCTTTCACTTCAATCTCATCTCCGCCCTGCAGCGTAATACTAAGCTGCTCCAAGATAGCGGAAATATGGAAGGTTAGATTATCTCCTGCTTCCTGACACTCTATGAGATGCGCAAACGGAACTACACCTTGCCAGGTATCAAAAGGCATATTATCATTTGCTCTTACAAATAGGAAACTAATATACAAGGCACCTTCTACCACTACCCCATCTTCGCGCGCAACTGTACGGTCCACATGAATAGCACCGCTGCTATGACAAATTTGTAGAATCTCATTTTTTAATTCAGGAATTGACAAACGTTCCATCACTTTGCATTTTGAATTGTTTTGCAAAACCAGTTGCTCATATTCCACATCTTTTGTTTCCAAAACACACGCCTTCTCCAAGGAATACATATCTTCCAAAATATCCACTTGTTCTTCTTCATACACTGCAATGCACACCTGCAAGGTTCCCTCAATGCCCACAATCCGCATTTCTCCATCTTCATCCACACGAATGTCAGCATGTACTTCTTCTAAGTTGGCCTGTACATGATGATACATTGTTTCATCCACACCGTAGCATTCCACACGGCCTTGATACGGTACCGTTTGTTCTATCCAATCAATCTTGCCATCCGGCGACTCGTAAAAACAAAATACCAACAATTCTCCGGACAATTGTAATTCATCTACTGCCAGCTTTGTGTCCAATTTACGATTTACAATATCACTCCATAACATCACGCCAATGGTCTCTTTTGTTCCTGGCAAAACCAATTCCTCTTTGATGCGATACGTATCCTTCTTCGATGTGTGTAACTTTAACAGGTCCATTTTATCTTGCTTTTTAAAAATGTTTCCGCTGTCTTCCACATCTGTTGGTATCTCTTCTACATTCTGCTTTTGAGATTCCAGCTCAATTTCCACCATGGCCTTGATTCTAAGTTTTCTGGAATGCACCATATTGCTGTTCAATTCCACTCGAGCAGATTTGATGTCAAGATTTTTATCTGCGCCCTCTTCAACATACACCATTTCTACAAAAGGCAGCTTTCCTTCCAAGCAGGAAAAGGTAGGTTCAAATCCTTCTGCTACATAAAGCACCTGGAACTCCACTTTCCCCTGCACCTTTAAGTAATTTTCCATTGGTTTTACTTCGTCAATTCGAACATGCCCTTCACTCATGACAATTTTTTCTACATCATTTTTGCTGTCCGGCACATTAAAATCTTCGTCCAGCATAAATTGATTTGTCAGTCTTCTCTCCACACGATTTGTCTCAATTTGTTTTGTAATTACTTCCATTCCTGCTCTCCTTTACTGAAATACAACATTTTTGTCAATAAACTCTGTTTTGATTACGATATAGGGGTCTGTTTCCCTTTCTATAATCTTTTCATCTTTCGCAGGTCCGATTAAATTCGTATGTATGTAGATTGCATTTTCACTTTCGTAGAGTTCCTTTACCTGGATACTGTAACCGGTGGTCGGCTGCTCGCCATATCCAACTGCAATATAAAGGACTCCATTATCTGCATAAGTCAGTTTAAATGGTTTGTCTTCTCTTTCGTCAATCATCTCCTCTAAGGGCTCCGGTATATCATCTTCATCCACAACTGTAAAATCAATATCTCTGAGTTTTTCCGTGCTTAAGGTCTCTGCGGAACAGCCCGCTGTCAGCATTGCAATGATAAGGCTCAAAAGAATTATCTTTTTCATCATAACTCCACACATAGTTTCTCTATCATTGTACGCGTCATTTCCACGAATTATGCTGAATTTGTGGGGTGCTTGTTGGTGTTTGGACGAAATCCAAAAAATTAGGACCTACACAGGTGCACAACCTGTATAGGTCCAAATAACAACTCAAACTCATATTCACTTCACACAAGAGAAGCATTCTTTCTTATCGTCTCTTCAATAATCTTCTGACAGGTTGCGCCAATGTGCTTCTGCTCATCTCTATCCAACTCTTTTGGATAAATCGGTGTACCATATTCCAAAATCACATGTGTCTTTTTTATCCTTGGCAAATGATTTTCAAAGATTTCAGCCGTGTTATTTATGGACACCGGCACAATTGGACACCCGGTTTTCAGCGCAATTTTAAAGGAACCTTCCTTAAACGAGAGCATACTGAGTTCCTCACCTTTGTTGCGTGTACCTTCTGGGAAAATAAATATGGAAACACCTTGCTTCACATACTCAATTGCCTGCAAAATGGTTTTCATACCTTGTTTAATATCCTTGCGGTCAAGGAAGAGGCAGTATAAATATCGCATCCAAATGCGGAAGGACGGCACCTTATTCATGGAATCCTTTGAAACAAATCCAGTCAGATTTTCACACTGAACATATGCAATGAGAATATCAAAAAAGCTTCGATGATTTCCTACATAGAGAGCCGCTTCCTTTGGCATATTCTCCTTGCCAATCACTGTGATGTTAACACCACTAATCCATAAGACACTTCTGAATGCCCATTGCACAATCCGAAGAGAACTTATGTCCTTCGCTCTTTTATTGCATTTCCCAACTATCCATTCTATAAAGAATAAAATATAAGAAAACAATAGGAACATTACCACAAATAATACTGCAATGATAAAACGAATCATATGTTTATCTTCCTCTCTTATCTTCCATAGATGCGCGTGATGTTACACAGCGCCTTTGCGAGTGCCTCTGACAACGCATCCTTTTTGTAACGCCATGACCAATTGTCTGTTCCAACCCCCGGCGTATTCATGCGTCCTTCTTCGCCAATCCCTAGCACATCCTGCATTGGAAAAATGGCGTATGTAGCAATGGTACCCATACAAGTACGGATAAAATCCCAGTGAATGTTATATCCATCTGTGTTCATATAATAGCGAACCTTGTCTCTGGAGTACTCAGATGCATGGGCATACCAACCTCTGGTTGTATCATTATCGTGCGTTCCTGTATAGCACACGCAATTGGTCGTATCAAACTGATGTGGTAAAAATGTACTTTCGTCGCCCGAATCAAATCCGAACTGCAGCACTCTCATACCAGGAAGCTGGAATCGGTCTCGAAGTGCTTCCACTTCCGGTGTAATAATTCCCAAATCCTCTGCAATAATCGGAAGGTCCTTACCTAATTCCTTCTCAAAAGCAAGGAATAAAGCTTCTCTCGGACCCGGAAGCCATTCCCCTTTAATTGCTGTTTCCTCTCCATATGGAACTGCCCAATAGCTTTCCAAACCTCGGAAATGGTCGATGCGCAAATAGTCTGTTAATTTCAACTGGTGGCGCACTCTTTGAACCCACCATTTGAAACCATCCTTTTTCTGTGCCTTCCAGTCATATAGTGGATTCCCCCAGAGCTGACCTGTCGCCGAAAAGTAATCCGGTGGTACTCCTGCAACCACAACCGGATAACCCTCGCTGTCCAACTGGAACAATTCTTGATTGGCCCATACGTCTGCACTATCCAATGATACGAATAATGGAATATCTCCAATGATTTCAACATCATTTTCATTGGCATACTCTTTTAATTCTAACCACTCTTTGTGGAACATAAACTGCACGAAATAATAATATTTCACTTCCTCTTTCAGAAGCTCCTGCAATTTTGCCTTCACCCCGGCTGTTGGCTTACGGTATTCCTCCTTCCAAGCCAACCACTCTCTGCCCTCATGCATATCCTTGCACGCCATATACAAGGAATAATCGCCTAGCCAGTACATGTTATCTTCTAAAAATTCCTCATATTCTTCTAAAAGTGCTTTATCAGCTTTCTCCACAAATCGCGAAGCCGCCAACCTTAATATCCTGGTCTTCCAAGGGATAATTGCCCCGTAATCCACTTTTTCCTCTTGCCCAACCGGGCAATCATTAAGCTCCCACGCTTCTAATAATCCCAGCTTCATAAGGCATTCCGGACTTACAAGTAAAGGCTGCCCTGCAAACGCAGAAAACCCTTGGTACGGAGAATCGCCAAACCCGGTTGGAGTCAGTGGCAAGGTCTGCCACAAATGTTGTCCTGATGCCTTTAAAAAATCTATAAAATCATAGGCCGCCTGCCCTAAATCTCCGATTCCATATGGTGACGGAAGTGATGTAGGATGGAGTAATATGCCCGAAACTCTTGCTTTTTTTGTGTTACTCATATGTTAGTCCTCTTTTTTCACTTGAATATACACATTATACAAAACTTTCTTTGCAAAGGCAAGAAAGAGTGCTATACTAATAGGAAAGACTTTTACCCAAGAATAAAAAAGGAGTTGAACAAACATGAGCAGAAATCTTACTTTATTAACTGACCTTTATGAGTTGACAATGATGCAGGGATATTTCGAACGCCAAGCAAACGATGTCGTTGTGTTTGACATGTTCTTCCGTTCGAATCCTAACAAATCCGGTTACTCCATTGCGGCAGGACTGGACCAGGTAATACAATATATAAAAGAATTAAATTTTACCTACGACGATGTTGCATATCTGCGTAGTTTAAATATTTTCAGTGAAGAGTTTTTAAATTATTTAAGCGGCTTCCATTTTAGCGGAAATATTTATGCAATTCCGGAAGGAACGGTTGTTTTCCCTAGAGAACCACTGATTAAAGTAGTTGCTCCGATTATGGAGGCACAGTTAATTGAAACGGCGATTTTAAATATCGTGAACCATCAGTCACTTATTGCCACCAAAGCAGCACGTGTTGTCTATGCAGCACAAGGGGATGGCATTATGGAATTCGGTCTTCGCCGTGCCCAAGGACCAGACGCCGGTTTATATGGTGCAAGAGCTGCCATGATCGGTGGATGTGTGGGAACCTCCAATGTGCTTGCAGGACAAATGTTTGACGTTCCTGTAAAAGGTACACACGCTCATAGCTGGATTATGAGTTTCCCTGATGAGTATACGGCATTTAAAACATATGCTGATTTATATCCAAATGCTTGTATTTTACTGGTAGATACCTACGACACCTTAAAGTCAGGCGTTCCAAATGCAATTCGCGTATTTACCGAAATGCGTGAAGCCGGTATCAAACTTACAAACTATGGTATTCGTCTAGATAGCGGTGACCTTGCATATTTGTCAAAGAAAGCTCGTAAAATGTTAGATGAAGCAGGCTTTGAAACCGCGGTTATTTCCGCATCTAACGATTTGGATGAGTTCTTAATTCACGACCTTAAGATTCAAGGTGCTAAGATTACATCATGGGGAGTTGGTACGAATCTGATTACTTCAAAAGACTGCCCTTCCTTCGGTGGTGTATATAAACTCGCTGCGATTCAGCAACCGGACGGAACATTTGTATCCAAGATTAAACTCTCTGAAAACTCAGAAAAGATTACGAATCCGGGAAACAAAACCGTTTACCGTATATATGATAATGAAACCGGCAAAATGCGCGCCGATTTAATCTGCTTCGCAGACGAAATCTTTGACGAAACACAGGATATGAAAATCTTTGACCCAATGGAGCCTTGGAAAAAGACAAAGCTCTACGGTGGTACTTATCATATGCGTGAAATCCTTGTGCC
Source organism: Faecalimonas sp. (assembly GCA_045654105.1). Taxonomy (GTDB): domain Bacteria; phylum Bacillota; class Clostridia; order Lachnospirales; family Lachnospiraceae; genus Faecalimonas. The sequence continues at coordinate 8,968 of JAZOMR010000088.1, forward strand.
TATCTTTATTAATGGGCAATGCGTGTACGAATCACCAAGCGTAATGGAGATTGCAGCGTACTGCAATCAGGAAAAAGAAACCTTATGGGATGAAACCAAACGTCTTTTCAACCCTCACAAGGTTTATATTGATTTATCACAGAAATTGTTTGACGAAAAACAAGCTTTATTAAATCAAATGGATAAGGAATAAAGGAGTATATTTAATATGAAAATAGTTGTTTTAGCCGGTGGTTTGAGTACAGAACGTGACGTATCACTTGCATCCGGTGCCGGAATTTGCAAAACCTTAAGAGAAAGAGGTCATGATGCTTTTCTTCTCGATGTGTATTTAGGTTTCCCACAAGCTCCGGAAAACTTAGAGGATGTCTTTTCTCTTCCGAATGCCGGACTTGAAATTGCAGAGGGCATCAAAACAACGGAACCGGATTTAGTTGCCGTTAAGGCCTCCAGAGAAGACCAATCTGACTGCTTTGTAGGACCAAATGTTATCGATATCTGTCGCCTTGCTGACATTGTCTTTATGGCACTCCACGGAGACGTTGGTGAAAACGGTAAATTACAGGCTACCTTTGATATTTTAGGAATCCGTTATACCGGCCCTAATTATCTTGGAAGTGCACTTGCAATGGATAAGGGCATCGCCAAACAGATTTTCAAAACCTCGGGAGTTCCTACTCCACTTGGCACAGCCTTGAAAAAAGAAAATAAAGATGTGGCACTTGCAGAGTTAGGTTTGAAGCTGCCGGTAGTCGTGAAGCCTTGTTCCGGTGGTTCCAGTATCGGTGTATATATTGTAAATACGGAAGAAGAATATCGCAACGCGATTGAAAACTCTTTCTGTTATGAGGACGAGGTTGTAATCGAGCCTTACATAAAAGGACGTGAATTTGCTTGCGGTATCATCGACGGCAAAGCCCTTCCTGTTATTGAAATTATTCCAAAAACCGGGTTCTTTGATTATGCTAACAAATACCAAGCCGGCGCGACTGAAGAAATCTGCCCTGCACAGATTCCGGATGATGTTGCTGAAAGAATCCAACGCGCAACGGAACTCGCATTTAAGGCGCTGAAATTAGATGTATATTCAAGAGCGGACTTCTTATGGGATGCAAATGATGATATCTACTGCCTGGAAGTCAATACCCTCCCAGGAATGACTTCTGCAAGTTTACTTCCGCAGGAAGCTGCCGCTGCAGGTATTCCATACGGAGAACTTTGCGAACTTATTATCAAAAAATCATTAGAGCGTTACAACGCCTAATCGGAGGATAGACCATGAAAGCAATGTCTTTAAAAGAAATCGCTGCTGCATGTGGCGGACATTTCTATGGAGATGAATCAAAGCTAAACAAAGAGGTGAATGGCGTAGCCATTGATAGCCGTAAAATTGAAGAAGGATATTTATTTATTCCAATAAAGGGTGCTCGCGTAGACGGGCACACTTTTATTTCTCAGGTTATGGAAAAAGGTGCTCTTTGTACCTTAAGTGAAAAACCTTTGGGGGATGAGGCGGACACATACATACTTGTAGATTCCTGCGAGCAGGCACTGAAAGACCTGGCAGAGCATTACCGAAAGGCCCTTGGTATCAAAGTCGTTGGTATCACAGGAAGCGTTGGGAAAACAAGCACCAAGGAAATGATTGCCTCTGTACTTTCACAGAAATACAATGTGCTAAAGACAGCAGGTAACTTTAATAACGAAATCGGACTTCCGCTTACTATCTTCAACATTCGTGAAGAACATGAAGTGGCTGTCCTTGAAATGGGTATCAGTGACTTTGGCGAAATGCACCGTCTTGCAAAAATGGCACGTCCAGACATCTGCGTGATTACAAATATTGGCCTATGTCATTTAGAAAACCTCATTGACCGTGATGGCATCTTAAAAGCTAAAACAGAAATGTTTGACTTTGCCGCACAAAATGCCAAATATATCTTAAACGGCGATGACGACAAATTGATTACTGTAAAGGAATGGGAAGGATATAATCCGATTTATTTTGGATTATCCACAGAACTTTCTGCATTCGCAGAAGATATCCACAGCTTGTCACTGAAAGGAACCTCTTGTACGATTTGCCTTGGGGATAACTCTTTTAAGGTTACGATTCCGATTCCGGGACACCATATGGTGTACAATGCATTAGCAGGAGCCCTAGTGGGACGTGAGCTTGGTTTAAGCGGCGAAGAAATCAAAGCCGGAATCGAGGCTCTTGTTCCTGTTACCGGACGTAACAACATGATTGAAACAGAAAATTTCTTTATTATTGATGACTGCTATAATGCGAATCCAATTTCAACCAAAGCATCCTTAGATGTTCTGGCAACTGCAGATTCTCGAAAGGTTGCTATTCTCGGTGATATGTTTGAGCTTGGAGAAAATGAGACAGAGTTGCACTATGGGGTAGGTCAACACGCTGCTGAAAAAGGCATCGACTTATGTATCTGCATTGGTGCATTATCAAAAAACACTGCACTTGGTGCAGCAAATGGCAATTGTACCGTCTTTCATTTTGAAACAAAGGCAGATTTTTTCAAACAGGTGAATAAATTGTTAAGAAAAGGCGATACAATTCTCGTAAAAGCATCTCACGGGATGGAATTTCCTGAGATTGTTGAGCAATTACAAACTTTGGTAATTTAATAAATTGACACCATAACAAAGGGAACAACCTGCCACAGGTCGTTCCCTTTTCTAAATACGCTTCACTATTTTTCAGCTAAAACAGCTTTTATAAATTCCCATACTCTCGCAATGGAACTGATACTAATTACTTCATCCGGTGTATGCACATCCGCCATGTTTGGTCCGATGGAAATACAATCTAAACCTTCAATCTTTGAAGATAGGATTCCACATTCCAAACCTGCATGAATCACTTCAATCTTCGGCGTTTCACCGTATTGCTTTTCATAAATCCTCACACACAAATCACGAAGGCGGGACTCTCTCGCATATGCCCATCCAGGATAATCCCCATGATAGCTTACCTTACCGCCAAGCATCTCTGTAAATTGTTCCAATCTTGAAGTCAAATAATCCTTTGCAGAAGCAACTGAGCTTCTCACTGAAAAGCAAGTACTAATACCTTCCTCATCAACCTTCATAACACCCATATTAAGAGATGTTTCCACAAGCCCAGGCAAATCTTGACTCATGGTCTGCACACCGTTTGGCAACAGATTAAGGGCTGTAATTGCCTTCTCTTTAGATACTGCAGATAGCACCTTGCATGGGGCTACATCCTTCACCTCTAACACAATAGCTACATTTGGATCTGCAACACCATACTCCGACTTAATAATTGCATTAAATTCTTCTACCGCTTTCTTTACAGTCTCTATATCTGCTTCTGCTATCATGAAGTTGGCATTCGCGTTCTTCGGAATGACATTATCCTTTACTCCACCAACCATACTTACGATATCGAAATCGGTCTTATCTTTCAAAAATAGGAAGAATCTTCCCAGCATCACATTTCCATTTGCACGTCCTTTGTGAATCTCAATGCCTGAATGCCCACCTAAAAATCCGGTTGTCTTAATTTCACAAATCAGGCCACTCTTTTCCACCATTTCCGTTGGAATCAGGCTATCAGCTCGCACTCCGCCTGCACATCCTGCTGTAAAAACACCTTCGTCTTCCGAGTCAATGTTAAGCAAACGTTTCGCCTTACAGCATGACAAATCAATTGCTGTTGCACCTTCTAACCCGACTTCTTCGCTTACAGTCAAAACCAACTCTAATCGTGGGCGAGGAATATCATTAGAATCCAAAAGTGCAAGTCCGTATGCGATTGCAATTCCGTCGTCCCCACCAAGTGTGGTCCCTTCAGCTGTGATAGAATCACCTTCTACCTTAATACGGATACTTTCCTTTTCCATATCAATCTCGCACTCCGGCACTTTATCTCCAACCATATCCAGATGTCCTTGAATAATAATTGGTTCTACGTCCTCATATCCAGGTGTGGCTTCGCCAATAATAATCACATTTCCAATTTCATCCTGCTCATAATATAAATTTCTTTCCTTTGCAAATGCCACACAATAATCACTCAATTCCTTTTCATGATAAGAAATATGTGGGATGCTACAAATATCTTCAAAAAATCCGAGCACTTCTGCCGGCTCATATCCATTTAAAACTTTCATTATAACTCCTCCATAAGAATTATATACATAATACCACATCTCGATACAACGCACAATGGAATTAAATGCATTTAATTTCAACTTGAAATCTGTGGCTGTTACTTTATACAATTACCAAATGCGACAAAATGTCTCGTTTATATTGCAAAAACTCCTCTGTTAAATGAAAGTCTTTTCTTCTCGGTTTTGGCTCCTCAATAACAATCTCTTTCGTAATTTGCCCCGGTTTTCCAGTCAGAAGATAAATACGGTCAGAAAGCAGAATCGCCTCATCAATATCATGTGTAATAAAGATGGTTGACAAATGAATTTTCTCCATCACATCTAAATACCATTCATGAATGGCCTGCTTGGTCAACATATCAAGGGCGGAAAATGGTTCGTCAAGAAGCGCCACCTTCTTCGAAAAAAGATAAGTACGCAGAAGTGCCGCCCTCTGCTTCATCCCTCCAGAAAGCTGCACGGGATATTTTTTCTCCGCTCCTTCCAATCCAAATTCTTGAAAATACGGAGCCGCTATTTCTCTGGCCTCCCTTTTTTTCATTCCTCTAATCATAAGCGGCATTGCCACATTGTCCAAAATGGTACGATATGGAAGTAACAAATCCTTCTGAAGCATATAGCTCACATTCCCTGGTTTACCTGTAATGTCTTCTCCATCCAACCACACACTTCCCTCATCCGGTAAGTTTAATCCCGCAATGATGTTAAAAAGCGTTGTCTTCCCACCACCACTAACACCGAGCAGGGATACTATCTCCCCTTCGTGAAGTTCCAAAGAAATATTTTCAATTATTTTCTCCGAATCGAAAGACTTTGATACGTCTTCCACTTTTAATACTGCCATGTTTCCTCCTATTGTATCGAGTCTACCTCTACAAATCTCTGCGGAGCGTCTCCTGCCTACTCTGGTAGGTATGCGTTACTAAATCCAGTATTCTCCGGAATATCTGTCTCCACCAAATCATGTTCATTCAACCAATTGTAGAAGTTATTCCATCTCGTCTCGTCAATGTATCCCCACTTTTCTGCTTCTGCCTGATATTGCTCAGCTAAATATTTCTGGCTTGCTTTTACAAGTTCCTCATCCAACTCCGGATTTGCGTTGCATAGAATTTCTGCAGCTTCCTCCGGATTTGCAATTGCATATTCATACCCTTTAGATACTGCGCCCAAAAATGCTTTTGCTATTTCCGGTTTCTCTTCTAAGAACTTGTTTCCCGCGATAATAACCGGTGTGTAATAGTCGAATACCGGGTCAATATCTGCAAATGCAAAATAGTCTGTTTCCAAATTTTCCAATTCTGTTTTCACACCAGCCCATCCGTAGAATATCCAGATGGAATCCACAGATTTGGATTTCAACGCAGATACTTCATCTGTCACAGTACTTGGAATTTGTTTAATCTTGTCAAAATCTCCACCATCTTTTTCAACCACCTGCTTGATGGTTGCTAACTCAATCGGACCATTCCAGGTTGCGTAACGGTGTCCTTCCATTCCTTTCGGAGTATTCATCCCTTCACCTTTGCGGGAAATAATTCCAGACGTATTGTGTTGAATGACTGCTGCCACTGCCGTGATTGGAAGTGCGTTATCACCAGCGAGTGCCGGTGCCATTGAATCCTGAAATGAAACTCCAAACTGTGCTTTCCCTGATGCCACAAGAACCTCTGCGCCGTCTTCCGGTGGTTGTACAATTTCCACTCCGATTCCTGCTGCTTCAAAGTATCCTTTTTCCTGTGCCACATAGATTCCTGTGTGATTCGTGTTTGGCGTCCAATCCAGCACGAACGTTACTTTCTCTAAATCTTTGATATCCTTATCTCCATCTGTTTTTGGTGTATGTCCACATGCACCCAATGCTAACACCGTCATTGTTGCCATTAATACTGATAATATCCTTCTTTTCATAATCAATTCTCCCTTTCCCAAGGCATACATTTCTTTTGTAAGAGGTCAACACCTTTCATTAATAAAAGGCTAATAATTGAAATCAAAAAAATGACTGCAAACATCTTATCAAAAGAAAAGGCCTGTTTCACTCGTGTCATATATACCCCTAAACCTTTAAAACCACCCAGCCATTCGGAAATGACTGCGCCCACAACTGCGTAAGAGGCTGAAATACGTAAACCTGCAAAAAACTGAGACAGGGCACTCGGAAATTTAATATACCGGAAAATCTGCCCATTACCCGCCCCCATTGCACGAAGCAAATTGATAGAATCCTTGTCTGCAGACTTAAAGCCATTAAGGAGTCCCACTGCAATTGGAAAAAAAGTTGTGATGACAATCAAAATCACTTTTGGCGTCATTTCATAACCAAACCACAGAACGAGTAATGGCGCAATCGCCACTGTCGGAACAGTCTGCGTCAATATAATCAATGGATAAAAAGCTTTGTAAATGCCATCAAACCGATCCATCACAACCGCCATCACAAAACCCAGCACGATTCCAAATGCAAGTCCAATAAAAGCTTCTGCCAACGTAACCAGCGCATGTTCCATTAAAGTTGGAAATTCCGTGATAAATGCTTTCACCACCTGAGCAGGTGAGGGCAGCATAAAACTATCCACTAGTCCCGTTGCCGAAACAATCTGCCACACTATTAAAATGAATACAATTGCGGAACATGACCAGATTTTACTGGTGATGTTTGGTAACTTTCTTTTCAATGGTAAGCACTTCTCCTTCCGGGCGATACGTAATCTTTACATATGCAGAAACAGACTCTGCTCCTGCTCTGACTGCTACTTTCTGACACTCTTTGATAATGTCCATTAATTCGTCATAATCACCTTCAATTGAGGTCTCACAAGGACCTACATAGTAATTTAATCCGGTAGATTTAATATAATCAATTACTGCATCTACAATACGGATTAGTTCAGCATCATTGTCTGCCTTTGGCAGAACTTGAATTGCTACACTTGCGTTCATAATTCTTTCCTCCTTCTCTTGTGATGTCTGGATTTTCCTGTCGAAATTTTCGAAATAAAAAATACCTAGGTCGATAATAACCTAGGTATTAGAATACATGTATCCTATAACGAATATCTCTCTTCCTACGCTGGCATTATCCAGATCAGGTTCTTGGGTCCAAGATGAATACACCTCGTCTCAGCCGGTTCAATTACCAGCACCCCATTCAGTTGTTGATGTTAGTTTACTACGCAAAGTTAGATACGTCAAGCAATTTATTTTTAAGAAAATAGTTAATTCATTTCCATTTTATGTTATAATAAATTTCGGACTCTAAAAAGAAGTCCCATTTTACAAGAAAGGAAAATTGACATGTTATTCAAATTATTTTATACATTTGCCAAAATCGGACTGTTTACGTTCGGTGGCGGCTATGGCATGATTGCCATTGTTCAAGACGAGTGCGTAGAGAAAAAGAAATGGATTACGGAAGATGAGTTTGCAACCGTTCTTACCATCGCTGAATCTACTCCGGGACCAATTGCCATCAACTGCGCAACCTATACAGGCTATGCGCAAGGTGGAATCTTAGGTTCCTTAGCTGCAACCTTTGGTGTAGTATTGCCATCCTTCGTGATTATTTTTTTGATTTCATCATTTTTTGATAATCTATTGGCCTACCCTATTGTTGCAAATGCATTCCACGGAATTCAAATTGGTGTAGGACTGATTATCTTCAGAGCCGGCTACAATATGTTAAAGAAAATGAAGAAGACACCTTTTTCCATTGCAATATTGATATGTGCTCTTCTTATCATGCTAGCAATTAACTTCTTCGCATTAAACTTCTCAACTATATATCTGCTCATTATCGCAGGTGTGTTAGGAGTAGTATTCTGCCAGATTCAGAAAATTCGTGAAGGAAAGAAGGTGCAATCATGATTTACTTGGATTTGTTCTTCGGATTTTTAAAAGTAGGACTTTTCTCTTTCGGAGGTGCCTATGGCGCCATTCCCGTGATTCGAGAAGTGGTAATGCAAAATGGCTGGGTATCAGAAGAAAAATTCGCTTACCTGCTTGCGATTAGTGAAAGCACACCAGGACCAATCATGGTAAACACCGCAACCTATATTGGAAATGAAGTTGGAAGCCAGGCGTTTGGCATATTGGGCGGACTACTTGGCTCGGCCCTCGCCACATTTACCGTATGTATGCCTGCTTTTGTGATAATCTTAGTCCTTTCCATGATATTGAAGAACGCCCTCAAAAATCCGTACGTACTTGCTGTCTTAGACGGTATCAAGCCTTGTATTATCGGTATTATCATGGCAACCGGACTTCATATGATAATGGAAAACTGTATGGAAAATGGATTAAGCATCCCTAAGAACTGGCAGACCTTTGTCATCATGGCTGTGGTATTAGCCGCAATGTTTGTATATAAGAAAATCAAGAAAAAAGCTATCTCACCAATTCTGCTGATTGCAGTTTCAGCGATAAGTGGAATCATTGTTTACGCTATATAACTTGACAAAATAACTGAGCCATTCAATTTTTCTTTACAAATTGAATGGCTCTTTAATGAATTTCTAGAAGTTTCACTATATAACCTCGCTTTCTATTAAATTTTGTTTTAGTAGTCCTTATTTCATTGGACTGACCTCCTGTTTTTAAAAGTTTTCTCTTTTGTTAATTAGATAATACCTCAGTTCTCCTTAAATGTCAATATGTTTTTTGAAAATTTTTAATATTTTTGTTAATTATCTGATTATATAAAAATTTTATTGCAATTGTAAGTTATATTATGTATCATAATAAAGGAAAAGGAAGGATTAGAATATGTATCCAGCATGCGATATCTAGTGGACTGGGTATACATAGACAATAAGTTGTCTTGTATACCCAGTAGCCACTATAAAACCTTTGAAAAACATCCTTTTTTCAAGTCAACTTTCTATAAACACTACCTTAAGTGCTGATTATACCCATGAATTTGCGAAAGTGTGGGTATTTTGACTTGATATAATGTCATTTATAGAAAGTCGACCGCTGCAAATCAAGATGCATCCAATTTATAATTTGTGGCCTTGCTGCTTATCAAACTCCGGATTAAAGAAATAGAAATTTCTAGAATCCAACAAATTCTTTGTTCGCTCAAGGGCCTCTCCAAATCTTTGGAAATGAACGACCTCTCTGGCACGCAGGAACTTCAATGGGTCGCGCACTTCCGGATCCTTAATCATACGAAGCAAGTTGTCATATACTGTTCTTGCCTTCTGTTCTGCCGCCAGGTTTTCATGCAGGTCTGTAATGGCATCACCCTTTGACTGAAATTCAAGTGACGTAAACGGAACACCAGCCGCTGCCTGTGGAAACAATCCTGCTGTATGGTCGATATAATAGGCATCAAACCCGGCTGTCTTCGCTTCTTCCACCGTTAAATTCTTTGTCAACTGATACACCATTGCACAGATGATTTCCATATGTGCTAATTCTTCCGTACCGATATCTGTCAAGAGTCCACCTACTCGTTTATCCGGCATGGTATAGCGCTGTGCCAAATATCTCATGGATGCGGACAGCTCTCCGTCTGGTCCACCGTATTGACTGATAATCAGCTGCGCCGTCTTAGGACAAGTCTTTGTTATATTTACCGGATACTGTAATCGTTTCTCATATACCCACATTACTTACACACTCCTTCCCATGGAATTTTTCCCTCTGGCCAGCAATAGCACTCAGAGTCTGGATTCTTGTCATAAATCACGTCCATACACACTTCAGCAAGCGGATAGAATTCCAAAGCAAACTCTTTCATAAGTTGTCTTTTTCTCTTCAACATGGTCTTTAACATACTAAGTCCAGTTTGATCCTCTGGATGCGTGTCCATGTAAAGACGCAAGTCATCCAAAACAAATCCCGTTTGCTGAATCTGTCTCAGCATGGTTTCTTCACGACTAAATTGCAATTTTTCATTCTCTAGTTCATTATCCAAGACAGTTGCAAAAAACTGTCTGTTCAGTTCTGGGAAAATGGTCCCCATGCGAAGTGCCTGCTCTTCATCATACACTTCATTCCATTCCTGAATTGGAACGGATGCAATTGCAAGATGCTTCTCTTTTTCCATCAAAAAAACTCCCCTCTTTTTAATTTTGCTCCCACATATAGTATGTGCAGTTTGAGCTTTAAAAAGATAAGGAAGTTTTTTCAAACATCATTCATTTGTAACTGTTACGTGTTTCTGAGGTTGGTTCTGAACAGAGTAAACAACCTGACCGTTAATAATCGTATACAAGGTTTCTGTAAATACTTCCATGGGATTTCCGGTGAAAATGGCTATATCCGCATCTTTTCCTTTTTTCAGACTTCCCACTCTGTCGTCTACCCGACATATTCGAGCAGCATTTATGGTAATTGCTTTTAAGCCTTCTTCTACCGCCAATCCATGCTTTACTGCAATTCCTGCACAAATCGGTAAATATTGAAGCATGGTCACCGGATGGTCTGTGGTAATTGCAAACAATATCCCTGCCTCACTTAATACTTTGTTTGTCCGAAAGTTCATATTTTTTATTTCAATTTTAGATCTAGCGGTGAGTTCCGGCCCTACAATAACCGGGAAACCGGATGCTTTTATTTCATCTGCAATCAAATGACTTTCTGTACCATGGTCTATGGTAATATCAAGTCCGAACTCTGTGGCAATCCGAATGGCGGTTAAAATATCGTCTGCCCGATGCGCATGTGCTTTCAATGGTATCTCCCGCCTAAAAACAGGAACCCACGGTTCCATTTTGAAATCCTCTTTTTCTAGCATACCCTTATCTTTGTCCTGTACATACTGCCTTGCTTCATACAAGGTCTCACGAAGCAGCGCCCCAATCCCCATTCTTGTAGACGGCAATTGGTCCTTATCTCCATATGCCGTTTTTGGATTTTCCCCAAAAGCCACCTTCATGGCTGCCGGATGCTTTACAATCATTTCATCGATGCAACGACCCTGGGTTTTCATAAAGACAAATTGGCCTCCTACCACATTGGAGCTCCCCGGTCCAACCATGGCCGCAGTAATCCCAGCCTTAATTGCATCATGGAACGCAGGGTCCATAGGATTAACTGCGTCAATCGCACGAAGTGTAGGCGTAATGGGATTCGTCCCTTCATTACAATCATCTCCGATAATACCCCATTTTTCTTCCGTAATTCCAATATGACAATGTGCTTCAATCAGCCCCGGCATCACCCAAGCACCCTTTACATCCAAAATCTGCTCGTCATCACTAGGCGCAAGAGAGGACATATTCCCCACCTCTTCAATCAATTTTCCCTTGATACGAACATAGCCACGTTCAATTGGTTTGTCTTCCATTGTATATATTTTCCCATTGATAATTAACATAAAAATACCCCGTCTACGAAGATATATAACTACTATCTCCAAAACGGGGGAAAATATGTATTACGCAAGCAATTCTTTCACTTTCTTGCCATCAAAAACCACTTGTGAAATATGGTCAACTTCAATCTGATACAACGCATTTGCAGCGATATGCTCTGCTGCCTGCTCCAAATCACGAATACCGTCCGTATTTGCATAATGCGCAACTAATGTATCTAAGCCCTCATCCGTCACAATGCATTCACTTTCATTGAGTCCCATACGTTTCAACACCTTCGGAAGTGCAAATTTTGAGAAAATAATCTTCTTTTCTTCCGCCGTATAGCCTGGAATCTCAATCACTGCAAATCGTGACATTAACGGTGCACTAATCTGGCTCTTGTCATTGGCTGTTGCAATCGGATAAACGCCACTGGTCGGAATCATACATTCCATGTAATTGTCTGTAAATCCAAGATTGTCAAGAAGTGTCAAAAGCACGTCCGCCGGATTCCCATTACCCTTTCCGGCTGCCGCCTTGTCAAGCTCATTGATAATGAACACCAAGTTGGACTCTCCTGCCATGGAAAATGCCTCCATGAT
>JAZOMR010000089.1:0-5401 GCA_045654105.1 Faecalimonas sp.
AAAAATCAATAAGTTGTATAAAAAAAGACTGAAACAATACTATATATTGTCCCAGTCTCATATAATTATGCATTTTTTAATTAGTTGTTGATAAATTTATCTTCTTCGTTGTTCCAGCTGTAAAGCTTACGGATTTCTTCACCAACAATTTCTGATGGATGTTCAGCTGCTAATTTTCTCATAGCGTTGAAGTGAACTTGTTTTCCGGCATCTGACATGTCAAGTAAGAATTCTTTTGCAAATGAACCATCTTGGATGTCTGAAAGGATTTTCTTCATTGCTTTCTTTGTTTCAGCTGTGATAACCTTTGGTCCTGTTATGTAATCACCGTATTCAGCTGTGTTAGAGATAGAATATCTCATTCCAGCGAAACCTGATTGATAAATCAAGTCAACGATTAATTTCATTTCGTGGATACATTCAAAGTAAGCATTTCTTGGGTCGTATCCTGCTTCTACTAATGTTTCGTAACCTGCTTGCATAAGTGCACATACACCACCGCAAAGAACAGCCTGTTCACCGAAAAGGTCAGTTTCTGTTTCTGTACGGAATGTTGTTTCAAGAACACCTGCTCTTGCGCCACCGATTGCTGCCGCATAAGCTAATGCTTTGTCTAACGCTTGACCAGAAGCATCTTGTTCTACAGCCACAAGACATGGAACACCTTTTCCTGCTTGGTATTCACTTCTTACTGTATGTCCTGGTCCTTTCGGAGCAACCATTGTTACGTCAACGTATGCAGGTGGTTTGATACATCCATAGTGAATGTTGAAACCATGAGCGAACATTAACATGTTACCTTCTTCTAAGTTTGGTTCGATATCTTCTTTGTATAATTGTGCTTGTTTTTCATCATTTATTAAGATCATGATAACGTCAGCCATTTTAGCTGCTTCAGCTGCTGTATAAACATCAAAACCTTGTTTTACCGCTTTGTCCCATGAACGGCTTCCTTCGTAAAGACCGATTACAACGTTGCAACCAGATTCTTTTGCATTCAATGCATGTGCGTGTCCTTGGCTTCCGTAACCGATAACCGCGATTGTTTTCCCTTCTAATAATGATAAATTACAGTCTTCTTGGTAATAAATTTTATTTGCCATTTTTTATCTCCTCCTAAAAATATAACTGTCTTAAAAATATATTAGTTAAAGGCTTTCCTGCCTCTAGCTTCGTATGTAATAAAATTATGCTTCTAAGTCAAATACACTGTCTGACCCTCTGGACAAACCGGTAAGACCGGTACGTGCAAGCTCCAATATCTCGTATCCTGATAACAGATTCAAGAATGCTTCCACCTTCGAACGATTACCTGTCATTTCCAACATTAACGACTCAGTCTCAACGTCAACGATTTTCGCTCTGAAAATATCTGCCACAGAAATAACTTCTGCTCTCTGCGCTGCATTCGCCTTAATCTTAACCATGATTAACTCACGGCATACTGACTTGCCATCTTCTAAAATCTTGATGTCTACCACATCTTCTAACTTTGCCAACTGTTTTTCAATCTGCGATAACACCTGTGTATCTCCGGTTGCCACAACTGTAATTAAAGTTAAACTCTTATTCATGGTAGTGCCGGATGTAATGCTGTCAATGTTATATCCACGTCTGCTAAACAAACCAGCGACTCGGCTAAGTAATCCAGTATTATTATTAACTAATAGTGAAAATACCTGTGTTTTCATAATAATTATTAGTCCTCCTGCTTGTGATTCAAGCGTTTTTTAAAAAACAGAGTGCGTTCTGTTTTTTAACATAATAACAACTTGCACTCTGTTTGTCAACCATATTTTTAATCTTTTTTGTTGTTTTTTTAGCATTTTTATTGAGCTGCAATTTTCTCCGCTAAGTCATTTAAATATACCCAGCGTTCCATCTTTTCTTCCAGCATATTTTCTGCCTTTTCTTTTTCAGCAGCCAATTCTGAAAGCTTTGCTGAATTTGTTGCATTTGCCATCATCTCCGCATCTAAGGCTTCGATTCTGGCTTCCAAAGACGCGATATCATCATCTATGGTCTGGTATTCTTTCTGTTCCTTATAAGAAAACTTTAATTTGGTTGGACGGTTTTGTTTCCAATCATCCTTCGCATTTGTTTTCTTTTTATCAGGCTCTTTCTGCGTGTTTGTAACTTCTAGATGTTGTTTGGCCTCCGCATAATCCGTGTAGCCACCTTCGTATTGCTGCAAGTAGCCATTTCCTTCAAAAGCAAAAATGCGGTCCACAAGGTTATCAAGAAAATATCGGTCATGGGAAACCGTAATCACAATGCCCTGGAAGCTATCTAAATAATCTTCCAATATGGTCAAAGTCGGAATATCCAAATCATTGGTCGGCTCGTCTAGAATCAAAACATTTGGTGATTCCATCAAAACCTTACACAAATATAATCTTCTCTTTTCACCGCCTGAAAGTTTTCCGATTGGTGTGTATTGCATGTTGCCATCAAAAAGAAATCTCTCTAGCATCTGTGATGCTGTAATTCTTCCATCCTTTGTTGGAACATACTCAGCAATATCTTTGATATAGTCAATCACTCTCTGGTTATTGTCCATTTCCTCAGCTTCCTGTGAGAAATATCCAATCTGAATAGTATCACCGATTTCCATAAAACCTTCATCCGGCTCTATGGCTCCGACGAGAATCTTCATAAGCGTAGACTTTCCGCATCCATTTGGTCCGATAAAACCAAGCCTTTGGTTCTTTAATACAATATAATTAAAATCCCGAATTAGAACCTTATCCCCATAACTTTTGCTGATATTGTGAAATTCAATGGTTTTCTTACCCATACGGGTACCAACAGAATCCAGTTCCACATTGGTATCACGAATCGGTGCTGTTCCATTTTTTAATGCCTCTAAACGTTCCAATCTAGCCTTCTGCTTGGTTGTTCTGGCACGACAGCCACGTTTCGCCCACTCCAGTTCCATACGTAGAATACTCTGTCGCTTTCTTTCAGAAGCCATCTCCATTTCTTCTCGCTGGGCTTTCATTTCCAAAAATTTTGAATAGTTGGCTTCGTATCCATATAATTTTCCGTGACTAATTTCCAGAATCTTGTTTGTCACACGGTCAAGGAAATAACGGTCATGGGTGACCATAATGATAACGCCCTTAAATTTTATCAGATATTCCTCCAGCCAGGTCACCATCTCATTATCCAGGTGGTTGGTCGGCTCATCCAGAATCAGAACATCTGCCGGATTCACCAACGCCTTTGCAAGTGCTACACGCTTCTTCTGACCGCCGGAAAGGGTGCTGATATCTGCATCATGATCTGTAATTCCCAATTTGTTTAAAATATTTCTTGCTTCATATTCCTTGTCCTGTGTCACTTGGGTAACGTACCCTAGTACCGTAGCATCTTTCGGAAATTCAGGGTTCTGTGGCAGGTAGGTAACTCTGAGACCGTTTTGTTTGATTACTTGTCCTTCATCAGTTTCTTCCAGACCTGCGATAATCTTCAAAAGTGTTGTTTTACCGGTACCATTGATACCGATAATCCCGATCTTGTCGCCCTCGTGGATTCCATAGGAAACGTCATCAAATATTTTCTTTTCACCAAATATTTTACTTACATGCTCTATGTTTAAAATGTTCATGTTTGTTCTCCATATCTCAGGTATTTCAACAGTCCCTCGCAGCCTTCTACAACATCTTTGTAAGTTTCATCAAAGTTACCTGTATACCATGGGTCTGCAATCGATTGCCCTTTGCGTTCTGTGAAATCCAATAACATACTAACCTTGTTTTCCGGATCGCTTCCAATAATTCGCATAAGATTACGGACGTTATTGCTATCCATCACAATCAGATAATCATATTTGTCGTAATCCGCTTTTGTAACCTGTACTGCGCGATGGTCACTGCATGGGATACCTTCTTGTTGCAGTTTGCGACGGGTACCATAATGAACGCCATTGCCGATCTCTTCTCTGCTGGTTGCAGCGGAGTTGATGTAAAATTGGGATTCCATATGTTGTTTTCGAACCATGTCTTTAAAAACCATTTCTGCCATCGGCGAACGACAGATGTTGCCGTGGCAGATGAATAAGATTTTTGTCATTGTTTTTATATCTCCTTATAAATCCTCAAAACCCTTGATTTTACTGGGGTTTCGAGGTTATTTGTTTGCCAAGTGTTTTGGATTTGTTTTCTCGTAACTTCTTGTAACTTTCTATATTTTGTCATATTTTTGGGGTGTTTTGTCCTAAAATTGTCGTATTTTTTACTAGATTTCATGGTTTTCAGCACAGTTGAAACGCATGGATTTCAGGTTCCTCTTGTTCAATCAAGCCTATTTTTATCATTTCTTCCCTAGCATCATCCTCACCCAAGTGAGTATACACATTCATGGTCACACTAATCTCTGCATGCCCCATCAAGTACTGAAGTGCCTTTGGATTCATCCCTGCCCTTGCCATCTTACTGCAGTAGGTATGTCTGCAAATATGTGGCGAAATAACTGGTAACTGCAATCTGTGCGTGCTGTTATATTTCTGAACTGCACGTTTGAAATAATGTTGCCAATGTTGTGCAATCATAGGTTTCTTATCCTTGTCCAGAAACAAGAAGCCGGAATGACCGTCTATCATTTGTTCCTTTTTCACTTTCTCACGATTTGCAATCACTCTTTCAAATGCTTCTCGCACTTCCTCAGACATCGGGATTCGCCTCGTACCACAAGAAGTCTTGGTGCTTTCTATGACGTATTTCATGTTTCTCGTCCGTTGCAACTGATGGTCTACATGAATGACACCATTTTCAAAATCGATGTCCCTCTTCGTTAACCCACAGAACTCACTGATGCGAAGTCCAGTGTTGAATAAGATAAACATGCCATCATAATATCGACTGAAATGCGGATCCTCTTTTACAAACTCTAGAAACCGTTTTTCATCTGCTGGTGAAAGTGCCTCACGCTTTACGCTATCATTGATTACCACCGTTGATAAGTGAAACTGAAATGGATTTTTTGTAAGCATCTCATCGTCAACTGCCATTTGAAACGCAGGACGTAATACTCCGCGAATTGTATGAATGGTACTGTAACCTTTTCCTTCTCTTTGCAGTTTGATTAAAAATAGTTTTGCATCTGACAATTTTACTTTGTGAATCGGCAATTGTCCGAAGGGCTCCTTTGCAAGTATCCCCTGCACGGTTTTATATCCTGAACGTGTACTATGTCTAACTCCGGTTTTTGTCATCAAGTAACGATCCACCAGCTCAACCACATTCATATTGTCGTGCCATACACCACGAGATAATTCTTTCTCAATGTCTTTGATTTTATCTCTAAGACATTTATCTTTTTTCTTGCCTTGTGGTGTTCTGTCAGTTGGTATTAAACACCAACTATACACTGTCCTTCTTACGCCTATCATGTCTTTATA
>JAZOMR010000090.1:0-3792 GCA_045654105.1 Faecalimonas sp.
CAAATTGAAATTTTGGAATACAAAAAACAATAGATATACAATATACAAAGGGGTGAACGGAGTTGGAAACTAATTTTGATTACCTATTAAGCAAAGAAGAATATGCGGATTTTGCCTTGCAGGCTGTGGAAGCGGAAAAGAGTATTGCTATTTCGCCAGCTACCTGTGCTATTTTGTCGCGTAGAGCATTAGAATTAGCAGTAAGATTTGTGTATTCATACGATGCGGAGCTCGAACTTCCTTATCAAGATAATATTTCAAGTCTTATTCATGAACGTACGTTTCGTGGAATTATAGAGCCACGACTATTTCCTATGCTTAAATATGTGATTCGTTTAGGAAATGTTGCGGTTCATACGAACAGTAATATTAAGCGAGACGAAGCGGTTATCGCACTCCGAGATCTGTTTGAATTTTGTGATTGGATTGATTATTCGTATTCTAAGGAATATATAGAAAGATTTTTTAACGAATCGGTTCTGGCAACTGGCGATGAGAAACGTGTAAAGGCAGAAGAATTAAAGTCCTTATATGAAACATTAAGTGGCAAGGATCAGAAGCTTGCGCAGGTTCTTCAAGAAAACGAAGAATTACGTGAGCAGATGGCAGCCACACGTAAGCATCATAATCAAACACGAGAGTTCCATGTGGATTCTATTAGTGAAGCAGAAACGCGCAAACGATATATAGATGTGGAACTGATGGAAGCTGGTTGGGTAATTGGAAAGAACTGTACTGTAGAAGAACCAGTGACTGGAATGCCAAATGCCACAGGAACAGGATACGTTGATTATGTGCTATGGGGGAAAGATAATTTACCATTAGCCGTTGTAGAGGCAAAGAAGGCTTCAAAGGACACAATTATAGGAAGTCAGCAGGCCAAACTATACGCAGATTGTTTACAAAATAAGTACAATCAAAGACCGCTGATTTTTACGACTAACGGTTTTGAACATTATTACACAAATGATGCCTGCGGCTATCCAAGACGTGAAGTGTCTGGATTTTTTACGCAAGACGAGTTACAACTAGAAGTTGATCGTCGCAAGTCGCGTATTTCTTTTGAAGAAATTGAGATTAGTGATAAAATTACAAACCGACCATACCAAAAGGAAGCAGTAACGGCGGTATGTGATTCCATTATGAAGAAACATAGAAAAATGTTAATCGTACAAGCTACAGGTTCAGGAAAAACACGTGTAAGTATTAGCATTGTAGATGTTCTGAGAAGACATAACTATATAAAAAATATTTTGTTCTTAGCAGATAGAACAGCACTTGTTAAGCAGGCAAAAAACAACTACACCAATTTGTTGGAAGATTTGTCATGTTGTAATTTGTGCGATAGCAAAGACGATCCTGAAAGTGCAAGAATGATATTCTCAACTTATCCAACAATGATGAATGCAATAGACGAGAAGAAGAATAAGTATGGGGAAAGATTATTTTCGCCAGGACATTTTGATTTGATAATTTGTGATGAAGTACATCGTTCCATTTATAAAAAATATCAGGAAATATTTGAATATTTTGATGGTATGCTTTTGGGTATGACGGCTACACCAAAGAATGAAATTGATAAGAATACATACGGTGTGTTTGATTTGGAAAGAGGTGTACCTACATTTGCTTATGAATTGGAAAAGGCAGTAGAAGAAGGATATTTGGTAAATTATTCGACCTTGGAATACAAGACAAAGATTATGGAAGATGGCATCCATTATCACGATTTGTCGGACGAAGAAAAAGAAGAATTTGAAAAGGAATTTGCGGATGACTATCGAATCAAGGATGATGTTGCAAGTTCTGCAATTAATACATGGTTATTCAACTCGGATACGATAGATAAAGTTCTTAAGGAACTTATGGAAAAAGGTCTTAAAGTTGAGGGTGGAGACGTACTAGGTAAGACGATTGTTTTTGCAAAGAACAGTTTGCATGCGAAAGCAATAGTTGACAGATTTAATAAACTTTTCCCAGAATACGGTGGAGAGTTTATCAAGCAGATTGATTATAGTATTAATTATTGCGATACATTGATTGATGATTTTAGCACTAGAGAGAAGATGCCACAGATTGCAGTATCAGTAGATATGTTGGATACAGGTATAGATATTCCGGAAATATTAAATCTAGTATTTTTTAAGAAGGTTCGTAGTTATGCGAAATTTTGGCAAATGATTGGACGAGGAACTAGATTATGTCCGAATTTGTTGGGAGAAGGAATTGATAAAGAGCGTTTTCTGATTTTTGATTTCTGCAATAACTTTGAATATTTCAGAGTAAACAAAAATGGTTCGGATAACGGCATTCAGGAAACATTGTCTGAAAAGATTTACAACACCAAAGCCATGATTTGCCGAGAATTACAGTCGCCAATATTTGTCAAACAAGATGTGTATGTTAATTATCGGGCTGAACTTGTAAAAGGTTTGCATGAAGCCGTTGTAGAGTTGCATGATGACAGTTTTATGGTTAAGAGGCATTTGCGTTATGTAGAAACCTATCGTTGCCTATCAAGTTGGAACAGATTGGAAACAGTAGAAATTACTGACATAAAACAACATGTATCACCGCTAATTAAACCGAAAAAAGAAAATGAACTTGCCAGACGATTTGATTATTTGATTTACAGCATCGGTCTTGGTGTTTTACAGAGCAAGAATGTGCAAAAACCAGTGAATATTGTGGTACAGACGGCAGAAATTCTTTTGGCAACCAAAAGTAAGGTGCCACAGGTAGCAACACAAAAAGCGGTGTTAGAAAAGGTCGTGACACCTGATTTCTGGCAGACCGTTAATGTGTTAGAGCTGGATATTGTACGCGTTGCAATGAGAGAGTTACTACAATATATCGATAAGGTGGCGACGAAAATATATTATGTGAATTTTACGGATATAATAACAACTAATGTGGAAGGTACACCTATTTATGATTCCCATGATTTGAAGGATTATCGTAAAAAGGTAGAGTTTTATTTGAAGGAACACAGCGACAACTTATCCGTATATAAATTACGTAGCAATAAAAAATTATCTAGAACTGACTTAAAGGCACTTGAAAATTTGCTTTGGGAAGAATTGGGTACAAAGACGGATTATGAGAAAGAATATGGCGATACTCCTATTGGACGGTTAGTACGTAGAATTGTTGGAGTAGATAGAACTGCTGTAAATGAAGCGTTTAGCGAATTTTTATCAGAAGAAAAATTAAACCTTAACCAGATTCGTTTTGTAAATCTCATTGTAGATTATATTGTTGTAAATGGAAACATTGATGATAATGCGGTTCTAATGGAAGAACCGTTCCGTTCCGTAGGTAGCATTACCACGCTGTTTAAAAATGATATGGGAACCGCTAGGAGAATTATGGAAGTGGTGGCTGATATTAAACGTAATTCCGAAGAAATTGCATAAGTATATTTAGGAGGAAACGAATGAGTTTGCAATTTATTATGGGACCTTCCGGTGCAGGAAAGTCCCATTATTTGTATCAATGGGTGACAACTGAATCATTGAAAAATCCGGACAAAAACTACATTGTTCTTGTGCCGGAGCAGTTTACCATGCAAACACAGAAGGATTTGTGTTTGGCAAGTCCCAAAAAGGGAACTCTGAATGTGGAAGTGCTAAGCTTTAATCGCTTGGCGAACCGCGTGTTTGAAGAGGTTGGTAATAACAGGCGGATTGTGCTGGATGATGTGGGGAAAAACTTTGTCATTCGAAAGATTGCGGGGGATAAAGAGGAGCAGTTAAAGCTTCTTGGCAGCAATTTAAAAAAGACCGGATATAT
>JAZOMR010000091.1:0-20764 GCA_045654105.1 Faecalimonas sp.
TTGACTGTTTTATGGAGCATGAATTTGAAATTTTACGGTGTGGGATAGAGATTCGCAGTTTAGCACCGTAGGTAGTTTGACTTGGATTTGTGGGTTTACGGTGTAAGATGATGATTTGCAAATCAACACCGTATAAGAACAATCATGCTTTTGGTTTATTACGGTGCGAAATATATATTTGCACATCGACACCGTAGGAATACCAACCTAATTTTGCGGATTACGGTGTGAAATTATGATTTGTAGTCTCAAACCGTAAAGACACATAATCTTATCAACATACATTACTGTAATTTACGGTGTAGGAGACAATTAATCGAATGCCAAACCGTAATCCACAAAACTGTTCAAAAATAACTACGGTGCAAAACATGTCATTTCATGTTCTGCACCGTTAATATAATATATTTACTTTGTTTGCAAATAGTTTTGTATAATCTGTAATTCAGAAAAGAAATATTTTTTTCCATAAACCTCTTGATACTCTTCATGTCCTTTTCCAATCAAAGCCACAATGTCCCTTCTGCCTGAATTATCAATCATATATTCTATAGCTTCTTTTCGATCATCAATAATTTTATAAGTACCATTTTCAGAATTTATTCCTCTTATTATTTCTTGATTAATGCTTTCCATCGGCTCGTACCTTGGATTATCCATTGTTATAATTGACAAATCCGCATACCTTCCAGCCATTTTTCCCATATCAAATCTGCGCTGCGCCGGTTTATTTCCACCACCGCCAAAGATACACACTAATCTGTCCGGATTATAACCTTTCAATGTACTTAACAAACTTTCCATACTAATTGCATTATGGGCATAATCAATTAAAAATGTAGTAAAGTGGGCAACTTCTTGTATCACCTGTGTCCTACCAACCACACTTACTGTTTTCAATGCTTTTCTAATCTGTTCAACGCCTACTCCGACAAAGTTACAGATAGCACTAGCTACCACGGCATTTTGAACGTTATAAGCACCAGGCATATCTAATGAAAATACACCCTGTAAATTGCCTCTTACTTTATAAGAGACACCTAAAAATCCTGGTTCCCATATATTCTCTATCTCTCTTGCCATGAAATCAGCTTGTTTCTCACAAGAAACTGTATACACCTTTTTGCAATCTTTCGTGACTTCATCCCAATAATCTGCATCTATATTTATAATTGCACAATCACATTGCGAAAACAGTTTTTTCTTACATTGCATATATTCGTTAAAATCCTTGTGTTCGTTTGGACTAATATGATCTGGCGAGATGTTGAGAAATGCACTGTAATGAAATTGTATGCCAAATGTTCTTTTCATCTTCAAAGCTTGCGATGACACTTCCATTACCACATGTGAACAGCCCTGTTCAACCATCTCATGAAACAGGAAATGCAATTCATAGGATTCCGGCGTTGTGTTTTTAGTTGGAATTTTCTCATTACCTATATATGCGCCAATTGTACCTATCATCCCAACCATGTGGCCTGCTTCTTCCAAGATCGCCTTTATCATATGAGCTGTTGTTGTTTTACCTTTTGTACCTGTCAAACCGATAACTGTAAGTCTTTTAGCCGGATAATCAAACCAAGCCGCAGATACCTGTGCCAAAGCCTCTCTTGTATCATTGACTCTAATATATGTAACAGCATCTTGTTCATAGAGGCAAGGCAACTCCTCCACGACAATGGCACTAGCACCATCTTCTATTGCTTTTTTTATATAATCATGTCCATCAAAATTATAACCCCTGACACAAACAAAAAGAGAACCCTTTGTTATCTTTCTGGAATCGTATACAACAGAAGTAATTTCCAAATTAGAATTTCCAGAGACGATACCGCCATTTATATCTTTAATAAGCTTACTCAATATCATACAAGTACTCTCCTTCATAGACTACATGGGAAGGTCCAATCATATGAACATTCCCATCATCATCCCACAACACATCCAATGTGCCTCCTGGTTGTTCCACGCTAACGCTTCGGTCACATTTCCCCAATCTATGAGCAATTACAACAGCTGAGCAACAACCCGTACCACATCCAAGTGTCTCACCTGTTCCTCGTTCCCATTCTCGGATTTTGATATTACCCTTATCTATTAGTTGTGCAAAGGTAACATTTGTCCTTCCAGGAAAACAATTTAAATATTCAATTGCTTTCCCATATTTCTCAACGTCGAACTCTTCCACATCATCCACAAAAACCACTGTATGCGGGTTTCCCCATGACAAAGAAAAAAGTTCAAAATCCCTATCTATAACAACACATGCTGTATTTTCCGATATTTCTTTTTTCGGTGGTTTAGGTCTTCCTATCATGGCATGAATATTAACCACCTGATTATTGGAAATTGATAGGTAAACAATCTTGTCCCCTCCAAGTGTTTCAATTGTAATAATGTCCTTCTTAGTCAATTCATGATAGTAAACAAACATAGCTGTACTGCGTAATGCATTACCGCACATTTCCGCTTCCGTTCCATCCGGATTAAATATTCGCATTCTGAAATCACAAGTGTCTGAATTGGAAATAAGCACCATGCCATCAGAACCGACTCCAAAATGTCTGTCAGATATCTTTTGTGCCAGAAAACTGTAATCTTCTATCTCATATGGTTCTGTAAAAATATAAACATAGTCATTCCCATATGCTTGCATTTTTGTAAACTTTATTTTCATTCTTGAAATTCCTTTCTGATATTAGACAAGTGCTTGTTCTAAATCGGCAATGATGTCATTGACATCTTCAATCCCAATGGAGATTCTGATGAAACGTTCGTTAATACCTAGTTTTTCTCGTATATCTGCTGGAATCGACTCATGGGTTTGTGTAAGAGGATATGTCACAAGCGTTTCTGTTCCACCAAGACTTTCTGCAAATAAAATCATTTTAACATTGGAAAGTAATTGTATCGCTGCCTCCTTACTCTCTAATTCGAATGAAATCATGCCTCCAAACCCCGATGTTTGCCTACATGTAACATCATAGCCTTTATGATCCTCAAAGCCCACATAATATACCCTTTTTACCTTTGGATGTTTTCTAAGCCAATTTGCAACTTCCACCGCATTGTTATTATGACGTTGCATACGAAGCGATAGCGTCTTTATACCTCTTAACAACAACCATGAATCAAATGGTGCCAAACCATTTCCTCTTGATTTGAGTTGCGTACGGAAATGTTCCGCCAATTCTTCCTTGCCGACAACTACTATTCCCGCAATAACATCATTGTGTCCTGATAAATATTTTGTAGCACTATGCATAACAATATCAGCTCCCAAGAGAATTGGTTTCTGAAAACATGGTGTTAAAAATGTATTATCAACAACAAACGTAATATTGTACTCCTTACATATTTGTGACACTGCTTTGATATCAGATACCTTCATCATTGGATTTGTAGGTGTTTCCATAAAGACCATTTTAGTAGTCGGTCTAATTGTTTGTCTTAACTTATCTAAGTCAGACATCTCTATATATGAAAATTCACAATCTAACTCACTGAAGATACTTTCACATATTCTAAACGTTCCCCCATAGATATCATCAGATAAAATCACATGAGCACCCGGCCGAAGAAGCGCAAAAACTGACATACTAGCGGCCTGCCCACTCGAAAAAGCAAACGCCTCTACTCCATTTTCGAGAATTGCCATTGTTCTTTCCAATTCTTGACGAGTTGGATTCTGAAGTCTTGTATAATCATATCCTGTTGAAATCCCAAACGCACGATGACGGAAAGTTGCGGTTTGAAAAATAGGAAAACTAACAGCACCAGTTATCGGGTCGCATCCCTGCCCTCCATGAACAACCTTCGAATCGAAATTCAAGTTATGTTTTTTGTCATAGTTATCATAATAACATTCATTAGTCATATTTTGGTTCTCCTTTGCATATCTTATTAACTAAATAGTGCTACTATATGGTAGCATATTAAAACTCAAAATGCAATTGTTTGGTAGCATTAATTTGAGGTGATATATATGCTTTTTCAGCGTTTAGAGGATTTAAGAATTGATAATGATAAGACACAATTAGAAATTGCTGACCTTCTAGGATGTCAGCGCGAAGTATACCGTAGATACGAAAAAGGCACACGCCAGATTCCTATTGATTTTTTGATGAAACTTGCTCTTTTTTATGACGTAAGCATTGACTATATAGTAGGGATTACAGACAACAAACAGCCTTATACACGAAACAAATATGATTTTGACTAAAATAACAGCCGATTGTACGGTTACATTTCGTACAATCGGCTGTTCATCTTTCTAACTATTCTTCTACATAATCTTTATAGTATACTTCTACCAGTTCAGCTAGCTTCATTGCTGTATCTATTTGTTTTTCTACTTCAGCCTTTGTGGCAATATAGAAATCATCATAATCGCTAGCATGTCTAATTTCTTCGGCTTCCGCTATCCTTCGCCCATATTCTTTGGGAAATATTTCAGAATGTATATAGTCTTTATTAAAATTACTGAGAGCATCTTTGTGACGTTTGTATGCTTTTCCTGCCAGTGCATGAACTGCAGAAATCGCATGATAGATTGCATAATAGGCACGGTTGTTTGCACCTCTATATTCATCTGCCTCTAATAATAGTTTTGCGGATCTCAAATCACTTTTTGCTGTCTCTATTCGATAACGTGCCAAATCATATTTTGTTCCTTCGTTGTTATGCTGCTCCAAACAACTCAACCCCTTCTCTTTGTACATTAGCATAAAATGGATATGCGTTTACCCATTTTATAAATTCATCCTTGTTTTTGGCAATTGGTTTAATATCAATATCGTAATTTGTATTAAAATCATATGTGAGTTCCGTTAATAACTCCCTATAATTTTTAATCTCCAAATCTGTTATACGTAATAAAATCATGATATCCACATCAGAATCTTCGGTATAATCCCCACGTGCATAAGAGCCATACAATATAACCTTATCTAAGTTATCTTTATAAATTTTCTTTAATTCGACTATATAATCATTAAGATAGGACTTCATTTCCGTCGGTAGACTTCCTCTTAATTCTTCTATAGTAGGAATCCTATATTCTGATAGTGGTGACAAATATTGACTTAATGAATTTTCTATTCCATACCATGTAAGTATACGTTCCAGAAAGGCAATGGTAGACTTTTTGTATTTTCTGTTTTCGATAACATAATTTGCAACTTCATCTGAGTAATTTTCTGAAAACCTTCTCATGTAAGCAAGAAACTGGTTCTTATTAACATTTTCTAGCTTGTTGTAATTTTGAAGAATTTCCAACGTTTCAATAACAGGAATTGTATTCTTGTTCAAATCAATGTCAATTTTTGTTACCTCAATTTCCCCTATATGTTTTCTTTCTTCTTTCAAATGATTAGATAATATTTTTATATATTCGGTTGTTCTTGAGACGAATCCCTTTTCATAAAACAACTGTTCTCCAACCACTATTCCACAATTTTGTGCAGTATAATATTCGACAATCTGCTGTTTATTCCTTTGAGTTCTAGAATATAACCCTTTTGTGAGATGTATAAGTACACCTTCTTTCACTAAACGTTCTAGGCATTTATAATAGGTGTTTTCAGGAACTCCCTTTAACATTGCATTTTTCAATTCACTGGCTACAAATATTTCGTTGTTTGGCATTTGTTCAATAACATTTTTAATTTCCTCATAATAGCTGCTCATTTTTAATGCCTCCTTTATGATTTTAAAGTAGCATTTTATGTTATTTTTGTCAAGTAGAATTGTTTTTTACTTGAATATCTGTCGCTATTTGTTGTTAAACAAAATAAAGGATTGCGTCATCATACGCAACCCTTTCTCTTCTATATTTTATTTTGCAAGCAACATCATAATCTCATTGCTTCTCTTGATAAACTCTGTCATTTGCTCTGGATTGAGTGGCTTGTTGCTTAGCAGCGCCAAGTCATACAACTGTTTACAGAATAATGCAGTGTTTTCACCCTCACCGTTAGCAAGCACATATTGTACCAATGGATGATTTGCATTGAGAACCAAAGTCACATCATTGCCAAACATACTTGGGTCCATACCCATCATGCCATACATTTTCATCATATCCTGCATACGACGAGATTCTTCTGAAAGTATCATCATAGATGCCACATTTTCATTTTTCAGCTTTTCCACCTTTACATCCAACTTATCATTCTCTAATGCTTTGCGGAAAATATCTGTCAAGGTTTCTGTATTCGCCTTAAATGCTTCTTCCTCATCTGCTGCAACTTCCTGCTTAAAGGTGTCTGTCAAATCCGCATCAATACGCGCAAACTTCACATTTTCGTTGCGTTGCTCTAACTGACTGATAAATGGCGAGTCAATATTATGTGTCAAAATAACTGCATCCATTCCTTCAGACTTGAACATATTGATGTATTGGCTCTGTTGCTGTTCGTCTGTTACGTAGTAAATCGTAACTTTTTCCTTTTCTTTGTCTTCACTGGAAGCATCTGCACCTGCTCCGATAGTTTCACCGTCTGCTGTTTCCACTTCCACAGAAACTCTGTTATTTTCAATACATTCTTTAAGTGTCAAATACTTATGGTCAAGATTCTTGAACAACATGTAATCACTCATCTTATCACAGAACTTGTCATCTTTGAGGCAGCCAAATTTGATAAATGGGCTGATGTCATCCCAGTAGCTTTCATAGGTTTCTTTATCGGTCTTGCACATTCCGGAAAGCTTGTCTGCCACCTTCTTGGAAATGTATTCCGAAATCTTATTTACGAATCCATCATTCTGGAGCGCACTACGGGATACGTTAAGTGGTAAATCCGGACAATCGATAACACCCTTTAATACCATCAAGAACTCCGGAATGACTTCCTTTATATTATCTGCAATAAATACCTGGTTGTTATATAATTTAATCTTTCCTTCTACTGAATCATATTCTGTATTGATTTTTGGAAAATACAAAATACCCTTCAAGTTAAATGGATAGTCCATGTTCAGATGAATCCAGAACAGTGGCTCCTTGTAATCCATAAACACCTTGCGATAGAATGCAATATAGTCATCCTTTTCGCATTCGTTTGGATGCTTCGCCCAAAGCGGAGTTGTATCGTTAAGTGCAACTGGTTCCTCTTCCTGCTCTGCATTTTCCTTTGATAAATAAATCGGAACCGGCATAAATGAGCAGTATTTTTCAATCACTTCTCTTACGCGGTATTCATTTGCAAATTCTAAGCTATCTTCATTGAGGAATAATGTAATCTCTGTTCCGACAGTTGTTTTATTACCATCTTCCATGTCATACTCTGTTCCGCCGTCGCAAGTCCAGTGAACAGGCGTTGCACCTTCTTTATAAGAAAGGGTATCAATTTGCACCTCGTCAGCTACCATAAATGCTGAATAGAATCCAAGACCAAAGTGACCAATCATATCATCTTCTGTTGTCTTGTCTTTGTATTTTTCTAAAAATTCTGTAGCACCGGAAAATGCAATCTGTGTAATATATTCCTCTACTTCTTCCGCTGTCATACCAAGACCGGTATCGATGAATTTCATAGTCTTTTCTTCTGGGTTCACAACCACCTGAATACTTGGCTTGTAATCATCCGGCATCTGGTACTCGCCCATCATATCTAATTTTTTCAATTTTGTGATTGCATCACAACCATTTGAAATTAACTCACGCACAAAAATGTCGTGGTCTGAATACATCCATTTTTTAATAATTGGAAAAATATTTTCGCTATTAATAGAAAGATTTCCATGTTTTGTTGCCATATTAAGCATCTCCTTTTCCGTCTAAAGTTTACCTAAAACATATATTAATACTCATTAAATCAGATGTCAATACAAAATTAGCACTCTCAGAGAAAGAGTGCTAATAATTTTATGAAAATTATGAAATTATAATAAAAAAATTTCCCCACAACACAGATTCCATGATACAATGCAAATATTGAAGTATGATTAACTTTTAACCAAAAGGAGCGTTTACAATATGAAAAATCTAAGAATTATGCCTGTTACAAATATGGAGCTTGTCTATTCCGTGTATGCCGTTGCAGATGCAATCTGGCACCAACATTACACACCGATTCTTGGCGAAGAACAGGTTGACTATATGGTAGAGAAATTTTTATCACCGGAAGCATTGGTAGAACAAATCAACTCCGGTTACGAATATTTCCTCTTTTCCTACGATTATACATTTGCAGGTTTTGCCGGCATTCACGAAGAAGACGGAAAACTGTTCTTAAGTAAGCTATATGTGGACGAAGAATTTCGTGGGAAAGGCATTGGAAAGCATATGTTCCAGAAATTTGTTGAAATATGTAAAATGAGAAACTTGAAGGGGATTTGGCTTACTTGCAATCGCCACAACACAGACACCCTTGCTGTTTATGAACACCTCGGTTTTACCAAAGTGCGCGAGGAAGTAACAGACATTGGAAATGGTTTTGTCATGGATGATTACATATTAGAATATGAAATAAAATAGGTAACAAGGAGTTTGCTTGCAAACTCGCGCGGGGAGTATAACTACTCCCCGCTATTTATTGATACAATATCTAACACTTGACTTAAATCGCTGATTTCATAATCGATATGCAGCCCTAAATCATTGTCTTTTCCCAATGGATTAAACCAGCAAGTAACAATACCTGCATTATTTCCTCCCTGTATATCACTGGTAAGTGAATCGCCCACAATCATAATCTCTGATTTATCATATTCACCGATTGTTTTAAAGACTTCATCAAAGAACCCAATTGACGGCTTTTCTATCCCTATCACATCGGATATAAACACCCCATCAAACAAATCAATGAGCCCTGAGTTTCTAAGTTTTCTATCCTGTGCTACCTTTGTTCCATTTGTAACTGCATATTGCGGAACCCTGCCCTTACATGCCTTCACGGTTTCCAGGCCGTTATGATTGAAACAAATGGTATCCCCTAAACGAACCTGATACTCCGCGTTAACCTTTGGTGCAACAGATGTGTCCAGACCATATTTCTCAAGTAAGTCATTAAAACGTGCTATTAAAGCTTCTTTTTTACTAATTTCTCCCCGCTCTAAACGCTTCCAATACTCTCTATTAATGGTTTGATATGCACCAAGCATTTCATCTGTACACTCGCCCAACTCAAAAACGGAAAAGCATTGTCGGATAGCAGCCTTTTCCGCCGCTTCAAAATTTAAAAGTGTACCGTCTATATCCCATAAAATAACTTTCATTTTGAAGTTCCCCTCAACCTTAATTTGAATTTTGTAATAGGGAACCCTGAGGCAACCCTATTCTGACACCTAAGTGATAAAAAAAGAAAGTGCCGAAACCCTTGTGAAATCAAGAACCTTAGCACCTTCAAATCGGAGTGACGTGATTCGAACACGCGACCTCTACGTCCCGAACGCTTGGAACGCATTGGACCCCAGTGTTCTTAAGTCTACTCCAATGTACTAGAACACCTTGAAATTCAAGGTGTCTCGGAATCAAAAATGCTGAGTCTTGATTTTTCAAGATTCTTTAAAATTACAAAGTGTTAGAATAAGTGTTAGAACGGGCAGGTGGATATAAACACTTATTCGAAGATATCCTACTTCTTTAAAAGAGGCTTACATACTGGATTTCTTATCGTCTGCGCTACTTTTCTGTAGCATACGCTCAAGTACTCCAGGTTTCATTTTTACACTATAAAAATTCTTTTCCAAAAGTTTTCCTTGTTTCCTTTTACCATAGGCATATACAAGAATTTCTGTCATCACACAATGAATCTCATAACAATGCTTTTTATAATAAAAATCTTCTTCTTCACCGAGCAATTTCTTTTGCACAGCTTCTATCAGCCCCAACATAGCAGCTATATTTCGCTTCCCATTGTTGAAATAATCGTCCACCAAAACCGTTCTAATCTTGATAAAACTGATTACATCATATTGCTTTTGATATAAATTTTGATAAATATGTTTTCTCTTAGTCTCATTTGAAAACATAAAATCCAATTTACCATACGCAGCTGTCAAAACATCCATATCAAGATTATTAACCACTAGATAAGACTTCAAAACATCGTCTATTTGCTGCAAATACTTTTTATTTTTCTCATCACACTTGTCTTTTAAATATGTTTCCTTATCCCCGTATTGTTTTTCAAAATCGTTGAATTGTTCACGAAGAATTTCTTTGAATCTATTTTCTGCTTCATGTGTCTTTTCACTTTTCAATGCAAGAAATTTGTCATGCAAGTCTTCTTTGTTCAGAATGTGAGTCACCTGTTTATCAATCTCTCCATTAAACTTATCGACAAATTTATTGTTCTCTATCTCAACTAGATAGTCTTTTACAATATCCCACGGTTCGTTAGGCAAGAAAATTTCAATTCTATTAATAAATTTTTGTATTTTTTCCGAGGCATAATAAATTTCTTCTAATGCTTTTCTTCTTTCATCAAAATAATCAACTACGGATAACAAGAGTGTTAAAATCGTACCGGTAAAAATACCTCCAACAATTAAAATAGCAAACGATTTCATATCCATCATCAATTGTTCATTACCAAGAATGCTATAAATATAATCATAAATATTTGCATACAGACGAAAATGCAATATGACAAGACTGAGAAAACTTACTATCGAAATTATAGTTGTAATATATACATATCGTTTCTTTAACTTCACAACATTTCTCCTTCTTTAAAATCAAATATTAATCAATCTCTATAAAAAAATTATGTTTTCATTAGGCTCATGCTATGTATTTCACAATCCCCTTTACTATCGTTTGCATCTATCCAAAGATAAAAATGCAACAAATATTTCTGTATGTCAATGTTAAAAACGCCTTTTATAGAAATCTCTAATGAAACGTCTGTAACTATCCTTCTCTTTTCCCATGTTGATGCGTTAGAATTTTCCATAAGATTAGGCAAGTTAATATACAAATAAAACATTCCATCTACAGGAATAAGATTCGTAATACCATTAAACAATATATATGATTTCTCAGTATTTAAATCTTCAAAATAACCATCTCCATATGATAGTTGTGCTTTACATTCTTTTATCCCTAAATGTACACTTTGAATTTCTCCTCTTCCAACATTGGTAAACTTAATTAGTTTATTCATATCTTTTACGTCTGTTTTCGAGAAGCAAGGGTGGCTATACAAAATTGTAAGCTCACTACAAGAATGATATATGGGCTCCTTCTTCTCAACAACATCACTTGTTAAAATGGGACAATATTGCAAATCCAATTCTTTCCTTCTGTTTGCATTGCTATCATCTATTGTCCACTTCACACCATATAATGTTAATAGTCCACCAAGAATAGCACCTGCATATCCCACAATAGCAATACCTATGTCACGCGGTATTATTCCTATATCAGATGGGCATAACACAATTACCGGCAAGCAAACTATAACAAGTGTTAGGACAATGACTGTTTTTTTATTTTTATTCAAAAACCTTTTTCTCTTCATAAAAACCTTCTGTGTAAATTAATTTTTTTCTTCAGTTTTTCACATGCCATACTTTTAGTTCGAACCTCATTTAAATATTTTTACGCTTTTCTAGCCATTCTTTTATAGATGAAATGTACACATCCCATTGTTTTGTTTTACAAACAATGTCTGCTACTCTTCGCGCTATATACTCTTCTGTCTCATTAAGTCTAACGCGAATTTCATATATCCATTCATGTGAATCTGAAACGGCATGAATGTCCTGTGCAACTCTAACAATCTCATTATTCATATCTCCACTTTCGCACAAACAATTATGGGCAAATTTTTCAGGTGACA
This sequence comes from Faecalimonas sp., assembly GCA_045654105.1. GTDB lineage: Bacteria > Bacillota > Clostridia > Lachnospirales > Lachnospiraceae > Faecalimonas. The sequence continues at coordinate 11,793 of JAZOMR010000091.1, forward strand.
CATCGTCGGGCAAATTAAATTGTGTAATGAGACTCATGGCCTTCTCTCTTTTATCCTCTATATTGCATTCCGTCCCGCTTAATACACTTTTAATTTGCTTTATCTTTTCTTCTTCTGTCCGAAAAGAATCTCCATCCAATACAATCAAACAGTTTTCCGTATTTTCGCCACTAAGCAACATTCCTGCAGCCAAAGTAAATCCGTTCGTAATCGCACCATATTTAATAATTGCAACTTTTTCGCTTATTCCCATTTCATTAATTAAAGATTTTATCAATCCTTTGGCATACTCATCCTCAACATATATTTTTATTGGCTGTATTGCATGCCCTGTTAAATTGTATATAAAATCAATAGTAATTTTATCATACACTAGCGTTTTCTCTTCTTCAGAATTGTTCTTAATTGTATTGATATATTGTATTCCCACACATTCATTCAGTTCGCACATTTCCACTGCATGTGTTGTAAACACTACTTGCATATTCTTTTTACTAGCTATATCAAACAATACTTTAATCAATCTACGCAATGCCGAAACATGCATTAACAAATCTATTTCATCAATCAAAATCAATGAGTATGCTTCTGCCTCGCATACCTTTCTTAATATTCTTATTGTTCGTTGCTCTCCCGATCCCATACTTAAGGATGAATATTTTAATCCTCGCTTTGTTCTAACACCTAACATTGACTTTCCCTTATAGTTATTATCAATAAGTGTGGTATAGTCTTTATTCATAATATATGCGGCGTATTCGATTACCTTTTTTGAAATTTTATCTGCGCACTCTTCTGATGTATATTTAATAGAACTCAAATTATTTATCTGCTCAATTTCTGGCAAACATGAATCGATTCCTATATAATAAACATTCCTTTTAGGTCTCCTGTCATATCTTGGCGACCATCTATCAAATGCCTTTTCATAAGTTTTAGAAGAAGAATTTCCTTCCCCATCAGACCAATAAGCAGTCAATTTACTATCTTTCCATGTTGAATCAGTTGTTGGCGTAAAAAAATAAGGAAATTTATAATTTTCGTCTCCCCCATCAGGTTGAAACAAACAAGCCAATGCATGTATAACCGTCGTTTTCCCTGCTCCATTTACACCCATTATGGCAGTAAGCGGTTTTTCAAATTTAACTGTCGCATTACGCAATCCCTTCAATTTTTCAAAATGTACCGATTCCAATTTTATCTTTTCCATAGCTCACCTATTACTGTATTTTTATAGAATTCTTTTGAATGTGTTTATTTTATGCCTTCATTAAATGAATTCAAAACATTTAGTATAATTTCTCTTTTGTATGAATTTTGTAATGTTTGCTCACCTTTACTCATTTATTATAAATCACTATCAATAATCCTGCAAATAATTCATATATGAATTTTGGAAATAAACAAGATGAAGAAGTACAACACCCCTGCATCTCTGCAACTTTACCTAGTATTAAACCAAATTTAGACAAGTATTGAGTCCCAATCCAAAGTGCATTTGTCCACGAACTACTTGAATCGCTACTTGCATAATAATCACTCTTACTCGATAATAATAACCGCTTGACACAGTTACACTTTTACTAATCATGGCACACACGGCATTTTCATTTGTTTGTGTCCACGAAGTAACTTATACTCAACTAGCAGATGAACTTTCGCGTTCTAAAATTGACGTGACCCTAACCGTACATCTTACTGTAGCATTTGTATTTCACCTCATTCTCATCTCTTTTGTAAATACAAAAAATCCCAATACAAGAACTGTGCATTGCTGCACAGTCCTTACACTGAGATTCCTCGAAACTATTGTAACATAAGCCTATGTTTTATTCAATTCATTATTTCGCAATTCGTTTGATACAAAATTCTTTCATAAAACCAATAATCTTCTCATCCGCACCGGTTTCATAAAACTCAAGCAACAGTCCTTTGAATTCTTCCAGTTTTTCAATTGGGATTTGGAAGATTCCGATATCATTCTCCACCAACACTTTATTTGCTATAAGCTGTGCCACACGTTTATTTCCATCAATAAACATCTGTGTTCTTGCCACATAACAAAAATACTTCAATGCTTTTAATTCGACATCCTCTATCTGGTCAATCTTTTCCAAATTGTCGATAATGATTCCCGTGTGCGGCATTTCAGGTTCCCACGACGTACCGCCTATCTGTACCGGAAAGGTTCTTATCTCACCGGCAAAACTAAATAACAAATCTCCAACAACCTTGTTATATTCTCTCAATAACATAAGGTTGTTTCCGTAGTCCAAATTATCTAACAAGAACTGCCATGCCCTTTTCATATTTATTACAAACAAAACTTCTTCTGTTTTTGTTGTTGTAGGCGCATTTGCAAGAATCGCTTCTGTTTTAGGAAATGTGGTTCCCAAACCTTCCAAATTGGCACTCTTCCAAATACTGTCAACTAAAAGTCGTTTTGCCATTTCTATCGCTGAATCATGCATTTTTTCCTGCTCCTTTCCTACTTTCGAACAATTTACTATTTATCATTATAATCTAATTTCTTATCTTTGTATACTGGATAAACTAATTTTTTCACTTTAAACAAACAGTTTTACCGTCGTTCTTCGCTATGTTTTATGCCAAGATGCACGGATAATAATTCACTTCTATTTTCCATTGGTCAATGTATTCCCTTGTGATAAATGCATATTCAGCTCTGCCAAATTCTGCAGTTCCGACATACTCCACACCGTGACGCTCATATATTATTTGCTCCAAATTCTGACTTAGTGACTCTTGCAACTTTACAGCAAGTTCCAAAGCCTGTTTTCTACTACCTTCCACAAAATATGTTTCATACTCATGATATGCTCGCTCCCAACTCTTTTCGTAATAATATGATTTGTTTTTCTCCCACTGTCTAAATATAAGCGGCTTTATTTTCATCAATTCGGGCATATTGAAATGCACCACATGTTGTTTCGGTTTCATATATTTCAGACACCGTTTCAGTTTCTTCCAATTCTTCCTCTTGAATTGGATCTGATGGTTATATAACACTAAATCCGGTGGCAGAGTCCATAGTTGCAGTTCATACGCTGGTGGTATATCCCTTAATGAAAAATATATGATTTTATTCGGTTCTTGATATAAAGTGATATATGCGTTTCGCACCCATTGCATTGCCAAACGATTCCCTTCTATCGCATCCCAATTATCGCATTTCGCTAAATCTCGCATTGGGAAAGCCCACATCTCTGTGATATTTACACTTGGTACTAAGATGTCATATTCTTTGTCGTGCAGTTTGATATGATATTCCTTAAAAACGAATTTTCCCATAATCCTTATCCCTTCCTGATTTTCTCACAGAAAAAAGCAGCCATCTCTGACTGCTTTATTTCAAAAATCAAATTATTCTTCTGTCGTAACATTTTCTTGTTTTTTCTTTTTGTTGATGAGTACAACAGTTATTACTCCTGCAATTACCACAACAAATGCAATAACAATAATAATCCATATCGTATCTTCTGTCTTTTTCTTTTCCTTAACTACTTCATCCGTTTTATCTGCAGTATCTTCGTTCTTCTCTGATTCACCCTTTTCTACTATAATATAAGTTCCAGCCTCTGCAGTTTTAACAGATATTTGACCAGTTTCATTTAAAGCAAACGCTTTCTCTGTAACTGTTCCGTCCTCTGCAATATATAAAACCAACATATTTTCTTCACTTACTTTGTCTGTATTCGGAAGTAAAAGGGTATATTCTCCACTTGGCAATACTGGAGCACCATCCTTCAAGTATTGAATGTTATATGCTGTAAATTTACTACCTTTGTCTGCTACTGCATTTTTTACGCTCTCATAATTACCATCATCTTTTGTGATTGCAACAAAATTTGGTGTTGTCCCTTCTGCAAATATTCCTTCTGTTGTTTCTACAGTAATACCGGTTGCTGTATCTTCTGTTTTACATGGAATAACTTCCTGCGTCGCTTCACTACATCTCTTACATTTTCCTTCCATCAGACCTGTTGATGTCAGAGTTGCTTCTTTGATAAGTGTTGGATTTTCAAAGTCATGTCCTAAAGTTTCAATAGCTCTATTTTCTTTCTGTGAACATTTTGAACATGCACGTTCTTGCTGACCTTGTGTAGTACAGGTCGCAGCTGTTACTTCTGTCCATTTTCCGTATTTATGACCAGAAGCTTTGATGGTGTTTGTTGTCTTTTGTGAACAACGCGAGCAGGTTCCTGTCTCAATACCTGTCTCTGTACAGGTCGGTTGTTTTGTTACGGTCGGACTACTAAACTTATGTCCTAATGCTGCAATTGCTTTAGTTTCAGAATGTGAACATCCATTTCTTGTACAAGTACGCTTCTGTTGACCTTCTGTGGTACAGGATGGTGCCGATGTTTGTGACCAACTACCGAAACTATGCCCCTTTGCATTAATTGTAGAAGTTTCTGTTTTTTGACAAACAGAACATGTTCTTGTCTGTGTCCCTGTTGTAGTACAGGTTGCCCCTTTAGTTTCACTCCATGAACCAAACTTATGGTTATTTGTTTTTGCTATCGGTTCTGTCTTAGTTGCATTACAAGCAGTACAAGTAAACTTCTTTTCTCCTGCTTCTTTACAGTTTGCCTGTCTTGTTACCTCTCCACTGTTCCAAGTGTGGTTCTGTGTTTCAGACTTTCCACATGCTGAACAGGTATGAATGTGGTTTGTTGTGTTGTTATTGGACCAAGCAGAATAGCTGTGTGTTGCACAACTAATCTGAATGGATTTTGTTGCTGTCGTTTGTGGTAAACTTGTTGATCCATTTTTCATAGTAAATGTCGCACTTACATTCTTTGCACTTGCAGATGCTGTTTTCGCCTTTAATACAAGTTGAAAGAGGTTTCCATTTACATTGGTAGCGCTTGTAAAACCAACCGCTCCTTGTTTATTTCCCACATTGAAATCTGTAAGAAATCCTGTTTTCAACCATGTTCCACTCACAATCTCAAATTCACTTCCGTGGGATATCGTTACCCCACCAGATGTTACATCTGAATAACCTGACAGAGAAAAGGTTAATGTAATGTTTTGCCCTACTGTCACACTTGCATTACCACTGCAAGATGCACTCTCACCTGCCGCTGATACTGATATACAGCAAGCAAATAAAAGAATAAAACTAATAATTAGTGATACTATTTTTTTCATGACTTATGTCCTCCTTAGTTTAATGGGTAACTATCCCCAAATATTGTATGATAAAGTAAATATAATGCATCTGCATCGGTTGCTGAACCATCGTTGTTATAATCACAATCCTGTTCTATCGGATAAGTGTCTCCGAAGATGGTGTGGTAGAGTAAATAAAGTGCGTCCGCGTCGGTAACCGCTTGGTCATTGTTAAAGTCACCGGTAATATACTTTGGTTCTTCATTTGTCTTAACTGTCAAAGATATGCTGGACGCGCTTGCATAACACCTATCTGTTTCTGTTTTTCTTTGATAGAACAGATAATTTGTTTCCGGATTCAATCCGGTAAATACATTACTTGACTGCCAATTAATACCATCAATAGAGTATTCATACCCGCCAAATAATGTTAGTGTAACTGTGTCATGGGTTTTACTAATCAAGGTCGGTTGAGCTGGTGGCGACTGTGTCCCTTTATCAGTTTTTACAATCAACGGAGCACTTTTTTCGCTAACTAATGTAAATTTATTTTCCCTTACACGCTGATAAAAAGTGTAGGAAGTTCCAGGCATAAGTCCTGAAAAAACATTACCCAATCGCCAGTTTTCTCCATCCATACTGTACTCATATATATCATTAGCAACTAGCGAAATAGTGTTTTCAGACTTACTTTCAATAATAGGCTTGTTTGGTTGCTTACTATAGCCACAATATTGACACGTCAAGTCATTGTTTAATGTAAAATCATGTTCATCACTGACTGTATTTGTAGTAATTCGCACCCAATCACAATTTTCACAGGAAGAATCACAATTGTGAAGATATTTATGGTCCTCTTTACATGTATTATAATGCCAAGTAGCTAATGACAATGATTCGTTACGGGAGCCGATTTTTATATTTGTCTTCGTCATTTCCGACCCTAGATACCAAACATCCGTTAATTCACTCCAAGTATCAAATGCACCATCTCCTATGCTTGTTACACTAGTCGGTAGCTCAATGCTGATTAAACCACTGCATTGATAAAATGTATATCTCCCAATGCTAGTTACACCAGGCGGTATCTTGACACTGGTTAAGCCGCTACAACCACAAAATACATAATTTCCAATATTAGTTACACTGGCTGGTATCTCAATGGTAGTTAATCCACTACAATTTTCAAACGCCCAACTTCCTATGCTGGTTACACTATCTGGTATCTTAATGCTAGTTAAAGCACTACACATTTCAAACGCAGCATCCCCTATACTCGTTACACTAACTGGTATCTCAATGCTAGTCAACCCATCACAAGAACAAAACGCATAATCTCCTATGCTTGTTACACTAGTCGGTATCTCGATGCTGGTTAACCCATCACAATTATAAAACGCCCAATCTCTTATGCTAGTTACACTAGTCGGTATCTCAAGCTCTGTAACAAGACTTTCATTTAAATACAGCTTCTTTGTCTGACAAGTCGGATTAGCAAACAAATCCCCAAAGTCAATCTCACACCATTTTCCCAAGTCTTTTATATACACCCTTGTCAAGCCACTGCACCTCACAAATGCCTGCTCTCCAATCTTGGTTACACTAGTCGGTATCTCGATGCTGGTTAAACCACTACAATTTTCAAACGCACAACTTCCTATGCTGGTTACACTAGTCGATAGCTCGATATTGGTCAAGCCAACACAAAAAGAAAATACACCATCGCCAATACTGGTTACACTAGTAGGTATCTCAATACTGGTTAAACCGACACAACCACAAAATGCATAATCTCCAATGCTAGTTACGCTAGTCGGTATCTCAATACTGGTTAAACCATCATAATTATAAAATGCATAATCTCCAATGCTAGTTACACTAGTCGGTATCTCAAGCTCTGTAATAAGATTTCCATTCAAATATAACTCTTTCGCGTAACAAATCGGATTAGCAGAATCATTTCCAAATTCGATCTTGCACCATTTTGCCAGGTCACTTATGTACACTCTTGTTAAACCCATACAACCATAAAATGCAAGACCCGCAATTTGGGTTACACTAGGTGGTATCTGAATACTGGTCAAACCATCACAATCATAAAATGCAAGACTTCCAATGCTAGTTACACTAGTTGGTATCTCAATGCTGGTTAAGCCATCACAATCATAAAATGCACGCCTTCCAATGTTGATTACACTAGTCGGTAGCTCAATGCTGATTAAACCACTATAATTTTCAAATGCAGAACTTCCGATACTCGTTACTCCATTCAGTATTACAACTTTATCAAAGTCGTATTCTAAATATGGTGCTGTTGAATCAGATGAATAATTCCCCATTGCGCCATTTCCTGAAATAGTTAGAGTTCTACCCTCAATTGACCACTCACAATTGCCTGTTGTCCCACTGCTTACTACGTCAGATGTGTTAAAACTCCATACAGCCGTTGTCAAAGCATCATTTCCTCTCTCGCTCACTATTAGCGCTGTTTTTGAGCCCTGATATCGAACTTCAGCAAGCCTACTGCATCCATAAAATGCCCAACCTGCGATATATGTTGCACTAAGCGTTATTCTTGTTAAACTGCTACAGTCATAAAACATATAGCCACTGATACTTATTACTCCTTTTGGTATCTCTATGCTTATCAAATTACTACATCCAGAAAAAGCATACCAACCGATACTGGTTACACTATTTGGTATTTCTATATTTGTCAGACCACTGCACCCCTGAAAGGCACTATCTCCAATGCTTGTTACTCCATCACCTATTACAACTTTATCAAAATCATATTTCATATATGGTGCTGAAGATGTATAATCCCCCATTCTACCATTTCCTGAAATAGTTAGTATTTTATCCTTAATTAACCACTTACAATCGCCCGTTGTCCCACTTGGCACAGTGCCTCCACACTCATCACAAATATGGTCTTCACCATATGCGTGGTCTGATACTTCTCTAATATTGACACAACCATTACAGGTAGTATCACAGTTATTACTGTATGTATGTTCTTCTATGTTCTGCTTTGTATGACAAACAGAACACTCTTCCCAGTGATTGATCGAGTCATATCGTGACAAATAATTATGTGTTATGCTTCTTGTATATCCGCAATCACATACTGTATCGCAAGCATTATCGTAGTTATGTTCTATTGGAGTAACTACCATCTCTTTACAGATTAAACATTCTTTCCAGTGTGTTTCCGTGTCAAAGATACTTTCAGGAGAATGCTGCTCCACGCTGACACTACGTATCCAATCACAGTTATTGCATGTAGAATCACATTCAACAAAATATGTGTGTTCATCAACACAGGTATTATAATGCCATGTTGCTTCAGTCAGGCAGGCATTACCTGTGCCTATCGAAATCCCAATCCTATCTTCACCCGTATACCATATATCGCAAAGACTTGTGCAACTCCGAAAAGCATCACTACCAATCTTCGTTACACTTACTGGTAATTTTATACTTGTTAGACCTGTGCATGCGCAAAAGGCACCCTCTTTGATATTCATTAATCTTCCTGATATATTTATTGATGTTAGACCCTTGCATCCATAAAAGGCATAAGCCCCCATATTCGCTCCACTTGCTGGTATATTTATACTTGTAAGGCCCGTGCAATCTGAAAAAGCATAATCACCAATACCCGTTACACACGCTGGGAATTTTATACTTGTTAGACCCTTACATCCATAAAAGGCATAATTACCTATATTTTCCACACTATCTGGTATATTTATACTTGTAAGGCCTGTGCAATTCCGAAAAGCATCATGACCTATGCTCGTTACACTGTTTGGAATTTCTATACATGT
>JAZOMR010000092.1:0-1856 GCA_045654105.1 Faecalimonas sp.
CATCTCTTGTCCAAGAAACATCCGTAAAAGAATATTTGCTGTAATCAACCGTTTCATCCGCTTTCTTGTCATTTTCCTTACATCCAACAAACAAACTTCCGCATAGTATAATTAAAAACAGCATAGAAATAAATTTTTTCATTTTTCTTACCGCCTTTCTTGATTCTTCTTTTCATCGCATAGTTATAAAATATTATACTATACAAGTTCTTACAAAGTTCTTACAAATTATGGATGAAAAAAAGCCGGCGGCACATTTCCCCAAAGTAACCCGCAAGTTTCTTCGGCCCAACTGTACTGCGACATGTATTCGCCACGGAATTTAGGATTTCCCGTCTTTAGATACGAGAAATAATCGCAATCTATCTTTTTCGGCACAATTGAATACGTGTAATTCTTTCTTAAAAAAACGGCATCCGCTCCAACGCCTTCAAGTGCCTGACGCAGATCACGAAATAACTGATGTATATAGTTCTGTTTATTCTGTTCATCACCATTTTCCCACAATTTGGCACAAATCTCAGCCGACGTTACACTAGCTCCGTTACGGTCAATAAGAAATGCGAACAACTCCTTCGTTTTGGAACGTTTAAAAGCCAACTTTTCTCCGTTTGCATAAACCTCAAAATTACCAAAACATTGCACCTTAAGAAGTTTCTCCCTTTGTCTCACACCCTTGATGTTGTCAATCTCTACTTGCACATCCGTAGCTGATATCGGTTTCAGTAAATACCCCGCTGCGTGAAGTTTAAATGCCGAAATAGCATAATCTTCGTATCCGGTGCAGAATACAATCCTGCAATCCGGGCAAAAACCGATAATCTTTTCTGCAAGGGAAAGACCTCCCATACCACGCATATTGATATCCAAAAAAGCAATATCGGCAGGATTGTCTTTTATAAATTCAAGCGCCTCCTCGCAAGAGGTAAAATGCGTAACGGTAGTAATATCGGGAGATGCTTTAATGGCTTTCACCAACGCGCCCAACATCAAAGGCTCATCATCTACAGCAATTGCAATCATCTCTCTCCCTCCTTCGGTATTGTAATTAATACTTTCGTACCAACTCCTTGTGTACTTTCAATTATAAGAGTACCTCCAACCATCACTTCTAGTCGATCACGAATATTACGAATACCAATGTGTTTCTTTTCATCAAGCAGTTTGCTTGTATCAAATCCCACGCCGTCATCTTCTACAGATACACAATAGTCCGTATCGGTCTCATAGGAGATTACGCGAATGGTTCCACCCTTTGGTAGCTTCATTAATCCATGTTTAATTGCATTTTCAACAATCGGCTGAATTGTAAGTGCCGGCAAACTGAAATCCTCAGATCTCATTTCAAATGAAAACGTCATATCAGGAAAACGTACGTTTTCAATACTGATATAATGTCGCACATGCTCCATTTCTTGTGACATTCTGATCGGCTTTGGATTATCCAATTCACCAAAATTACCGCGCAAGTACTTTGCAAAGTTATGGACAAGCTCTCCTGCCTTTGGCGGGTCCAATTCACAAAGTTGCTCGATGCTTCCAAGTGTATTGTAGATAAAATGTGGCCGAATCTGACTCATCATTGTTGAAATACGACTTTCGGTAAGTTGGACATTCAAAGACATTTTTTCTGTTTCCAATTCTCTGGCTTTTGCAGAAGCATTAAAACTTTGAGGAATCACTTTGAGTACCATAATCATAGCCACTACAAACAACCCCATAAAAACATACTTCGATACGAGTCCACCTTTCCAGTAACCAAACATTGTCATTGCCGCATCGAGTTCAAAGGCAATCAAAGGTAAAAGCGCACCGAGATATAACCATCTATCTTTTTCTTTGGTTGATACGAACTC
>JAZOMR010000093.1:0-4158 GCA_045654105.1 Faecalimonas sp.
ATTGGGCGCAGTTGGGGCGCTGTGGGGATTCTGTGCGATCGATAAATGTGCACAGAAGCACAATAGTAAGAGGATAGTATATTGCTTTAACATATTGGTTGATTTTGTTCTGCAATATACTATTCAAAGGGCGTGCCAAAATACGAAAGGTGTTGATTATCAGCGATGTGACATTTTGGCACTTATGCGAGAGTGTAAAGAAACTTTACAAAGGGGTGTAAAGGAAATTGACAGAGGCATTTGGCAGGGGAGGCAGATAGTCGATAGTATGATGTGTTATCAAAAAGGCTTTTTATTAAGATTTCTTTCCCTTGTACCGTCCCAGTATAGCTCGGGCTAAAAACCAAGGACGAACCAAAGACGAACCAAGGATGAACCTAAGAACTCCAAAACTCAAAAAAGTACTTTTATTAAGATTGCCATCCTTTTCCCCTCTCTTATACCTTGCCTCATTTTACCGAGAGAACTCCGACCGACGACCGAGAGAACTCCGACTCAACTCCCTGTGAAAAAAAGTTCTGTTTCTTAAGATTGATAACCTAAAAAGGTTGACTTTATTCCTGAAAAGGTTGATCCCGTTCCTAAAAAGGTTGACTCTGTTCCTGAAATAGTTGACTCCTTTCCTAGATACAATTGCCTAGCGCATGTTTGTTTGCATTTATCTTTGAACAGTAAATAATAAGCAAAAAGTAGCGTTCATTGAAAAAAATGCACTTTTCTTACATTTTTCTTTGTGTACTGACAACTTTTGTCAGTTTGATGATGTAATTTTGCAGACGATTTCACAAAACCATATGTTTAATTGCTAAAAAATACTCATTATGTCACTAACACAAACATTACAGATTCCATTCCCTGAGTTTTATTTGTCAGCAATAGAAGAAACACGAAAAGATAAAAAAAATATCTTAAGTGACTGCTTTTTTGAAAAAAACTTGTGTATCCCGCAAAAAAACACTATCTTTGCAGTCAAAACTTGTATGCTGAGAGAGATACTGCAAAATACTAGCTACTTTATTGCTTCCATTCCAAAGGAATGCAGAAGGGAGTACGGACAGTTTTTTACTGCCGAAAAATCTGCTATACATATGGCAGAAATGTTTGCATTTGACCTCACAAAGCCACAGATACGTCTTTTAGATGCGGGCGCTGGAACTGGTTTATTGTCTGCCGCAGTACTACAACGTTTGAAAGATTTAGAATATACTGGTAATATCCAACTCGTTTGCTACGAAACCGATTCCAACGTATTGCCTATCCTCAAAGATAATCTTGAAATCATGTATCAGAGGGTAGAATTTACATATACTATCGTAGAAGAAAACTATATCACTTCCCAAATATTTGATAATCCTAATATCGATAACACTCAGCAATTCGACTATATAATAGGCAATCCTCCATATCTAAAACTTCCTAAAAATGCGCCAGAAGCATTAGCCATGCCACAGGTATGCTATGGATCACCTAATCTCTACTTCCTTTTTTGGGCTATGGGTATATACAATCTCAAAGAGGGTGGAGAATTAGTTTATATTGTGCCACGCTCATGGACATCGGGGGCATATTTCGAACGTTTTAGACAATACTTATTTAAACACAGCACAATACAAGAAGTTCATCTTTTCGTGAGTAGAGATAAGGTCTTTAAGCAAGAATCGGTCTTACAAGAAACAATGATTATCAAAGTTAAAAAGACAATAGAGAAACCTCGAAATGTGTTAGTTTCCTCTTCCTCTACCTCCGATTATAACGATTTGCAACGCTACGAAGTTCCATATGAAATAATCGTAGCCAAAAATCAATATGTTTTCCTTGTGACAAATCCTGAAGAAGCGCAAGTCTTAAATAGATTAGCAAAGCTAAAGCATACATTACCCGAATTGGATTTGAAAATGAAAACAGGTCTGATTGTAGACTTTAGGACGCAAGAAGTCTTGCGAAATGAAAATCAAGTTGGTGCATATCCACTTTTTTATGCAACCCATATCCAACAAGGCAAAGTAATATGGCCAGTAGGTAAACATGGTGAATTTATTGTTACCGAAAAGAAGGGATACTTGCAACCTAATGGCAACTACCTCTTCGTTAAGCGTTTTACGTCAAAAGAAGAAAAGCGCAGATTGCAATGCGGAATGTATAGACAAAAAGATTATCCTGATTTTCAGTATATTAGTACACAAAATAAAATTAATTATATCGCTTGTCAGTCACTTTGTGTGTTATATGGAATGTATGCGCTTTTGGGCTCAACATTATACGACCAGTATTATCGTATACTAAATGGTTCCACGCAAGTAAACTCAACAGAGGTTAATACGATACCAGTACCTGATAGAAAAACGATTGAAGCAATGGGCAATGAATTGATGACTATGCCTATCAACGAGGATAATTGTAATAAAATTGTAAACAAATGGATAAACTAATACGCATTAAAGTACTACTCCGCAAAATCGGACTACCAAAGGCGCAATTATCAGACATATGCGCATATACTATCCTTGCTATGGCAAGTGTTAAAGGCCATAGTCCTTTCAAAAACGCCACGAATGAGTGGGTTCGAATACACGATATCATTCAATTTATCAACGCTAATTACGGAAAAACATATGCAGAAAACTCGCGGGAAACATTCCGTAAGCAGGCATTACACCATTTCCGTACTGCTGCTATAGTGGAAGATAATGGAGAAGCGACAAATTCTCCAAATTACAGATGGCGATTGACAAATGACTTTCTCCCTGTAATCCAAGAAATCGGAAAAACAACAAAAGCATGTAGACATTTTACTAACAATCATCAAAAATTAGTTGACATATATGCTTCCAAAAAAGCTATGCAAAAAATGCCCGTACTAATCAATGGCAACGAATTCACCTTTAGTACAGGCAAGCATAATCAACTGCAAAAAGCAATTATTGAAGAATTTGCGCCTCGTTTTGCTCCTAATGCACAATGTTTATATGTAGGTGATACTGCTGAAAAGGATTTATTGAAAAATGAAGATAAACTTCAACAATTAGGATTTCAAATCACTCTACACGATAAAATGCCAGATGTGGTATTATATAGAGAAGATATGGATTGGCTTTATTTTATAGAAGCAGTTACTTCTGTAGGGCCTATGGATCCGAAACGCATCACAGAAATTAGTCAAATGACAGAAAATGTTTCATCTGGAAAAATATTTGTCACTGCGTTTCTTGATTTTGCTACGTATAAGAAATTCTCACAATCTATTGCTTGGGAAACTGAAGTGTGGATAGCTGAGATGCCAGAACATATGATTCACCTTAATGGAGATAGATTTCTCGGACCACGATAATTTGACACTATGACTAAAGAATATATTGCACATATTGAAAGCAACGGAAAAGGATGGTATAGCGTCTATTGTGAAGAGCAATTTCCTTTTGGCTTTTTTGGAGAAGGTGCTACTATAGAAGAAGCTAAGCAAGACTTTTTGACAACATTTGATGCTTTTCGCGATAACCACCACAAAAAAACGGGCGAATATATAGAGGCTACTTTTACTTTTGTAATGGATATATCTGCTGTTATGGAATCATCACTAAAGAAAATCAAAGTGCTTATTGAACAAGATGATAATGGCATGATTTTAGCAACTCCACAACACGAATACAAAGTAGGATTGTATGGCTATGGTCAAACAGAAGAGGAAGCTATGGAAGATTTGTATAGTATATGTGAGGAAGCACGCGAATTCTGCCCCAACTTACCTCGTATCAATGAATTAGAGTTTGATATAATACACTCAAAATAATAGGCTCATTCGTTGTACTTCACAACTTGTTTTTTGACAATCCACGAGCCGCAGGTTGAGCCGCCTGCGGCTCTTTTATGTACTGAAACAAATAAAGTTTATAACGCTATTCTATCCCTTTCGAACTACCGACGACATTTAGTGTATTTGTTGTTGTAGGATTCTATAGATATTATTTCTTGCTTTACAGTAAAAACTCACGATTTAATTGTTATTATAAATAGGCGGTCGTGCCTACCCTGTACGGCACTACCCTGTAGCCATACGGCTGCGTGACCGCAAGGGTCGCGCCATTCTATGTATTGCGCTATTTCCTCAGAGTGGGGACTCTTCGGGCGCAATACTCGGAGTGCGTTCCGTCGCACTCCTTC
>JAZOMR010000094.1:0-11012 GCA_045654105.1 Faecalimonas sp.
ATTTTAGCGTATCAGGGAGAAAGAAAGTTTGTTCCTATTACTGATGAAACACAAAATGATTTCTACGGACAGATTATCAATCCGGTTATCTGCGAGGGAGATGTATTGGGCTCAGTTATTTTATTGGAAAAGCAAGATAAGAAGAAATTAGGAGAGATGGAACAGAAGGTGGTAACATGCGCATCTAATTTCTTGGGAAGACAAATGGAACAGTAAGCATAATTTGTCCCTCTTTCTCATACATTGTGGTAGAGAAGGAGGGATTTTTATGCGCAAAAAAGATGTAGGAAGAAAAGTAATGTGGGTGCTGAAATCATTGTTGGCATCTTATATCATAACAGGCATCTTGTTACTTATTTTAGCTTTTCTTGTGTACAAGTTTGAATTGGACGAGCAGGTTGTGGTAGGGGGTATTGTATCTATCTATATTATATCAACTTTCATGGGTGGATTTATCATTGGAAAGCTGACAGAGGTGAAAAAGTTCTTATGGGGAATGATAATCGGGACAATCTATGTCTTGTTATTGTTTGCCATATCATACGGTATTTATCGCGAGTTTAATACAAATGGTCTAAATACCATATCAACGATTATTCTCTGTGTTGGCGGTGGCACTTTAGGAGGGATGTTGGCGTAATTTTTAGACGAAAAAACTTTACAGATAACGAAATGAACGTCATAATAGTAGGGATAGAGGATGTCTTCTATCCCTACTATTATTTTGTAACAAAAGAAGTACTATTTCAGAGGTGTACAATGGAAAAATGGGTTGTTATGCGCAAGGGTGCAGATTTTCAGAAAATTGCAGAGAAATTTGAAGTTCATCCTATTATTGCAAGGTTAATTCGTAATCGAGATATCATTGGTGATGAGAATATTGATTTTTATCTCAATGGGACAATCGGAGATTTGCACGACGGCATGTTGATGAAGGATATGGATAGAGCTGTTGATATATTACTTGAAAAGATACATGAAGGCAGAAAAATCCGTGTTATCGGGGATTATGATATTGATGGTATCAATGCCACCTACATATTATTAGAAGGACTTCGCATGCTTGGGGCAGATGTGGATATTGATATTCCTGACAGAATGAAGGATGGTTATGGATTGAATAAGTGTCTGATTGACCATGCCTATGAAGAAAATGTGGATACGATTATAACCTGTGACAATGGAATTGCAGCATACGAGGAAATTGCCTATGGAAAACGTCTCGGAATGACCATTATTGTAACGGACCATCATGAAGTTCCATATGAAGAGGCAGGGGATGAAAAAAGATATGTTCTACCACCTGCAGATGCAGTGATTGACCCAAAGCAGGAAGATTGCATCTATCCTTTCAAAGAACTTTGTGGTGCAGCTGTCGCTTATAAGGTGGTTGAAGCATTGTTTGAAACCATGGGAAGAGATGTAGAAGATGTAGATTATCTAATGGAAAACGTTGCGATTGCAACAGTTGGTGATGTAATGGACCTTGTGGGTGAAAACCGTATTTTTGTAAAGCAAGGTTTAGAGATGTTAAAGTGTACGCAGAATCTGGGGCTGAAGGCTTTGATTGAATGTACCAAAGTGGATGTGCAAAGACTTAGTGCGTACCACATTGGTTTTGTGATTGGCCCATGTTTGAATGCCAGTGGACGATTGGATACAGCCAAAAGAGCATTGGAGCTTTTGCGCGCAAAGAATAAGAAAGAAGCAGATATTCTGGCAGGCGATTTAAAGGCCCTCAATGATAACCGAAAGGATATGACAGCCATTGCAGTAGAAGAAGCAATCCGGCAAGTGGAAGAGACGGATTTACAAAGAGATAACGTCTTAGTAATTTATTTGCCGGATTGCCATGAAAGCTTGGCTGGAATTGTGGCAGGAAGGGTACGTGAGCGTTTCTATAAACCTACATTTATTTTGACTCGGGCAGAAGATGGAATCAAAGGCTCCGGACGTTCCATAGAAACCTATCATATGTATGAGGAGTTAAATAAATGTAAACACTTACTAACAAAGTTCGGTGGGCATAAGTTAGCAGCGGGATTGTCATTAAAAAAGAACGATCTGGAAGAGCTGCGCAGAACATTGAATCAAAATGCAAATCTTTCCGAGGATGATTTGACACCGAAAGTATCAATTGATATGCAGCTCCCATTTGCTTATGTCAGTGAAGAACTTATTGAACAGTTGGACTTGTTAGAACCATTTGGAAAAGGAAATAGCAAGCCGCTTTTTGTGGAAAAGGATTTAGAAATCATAAGCACACAGGTTTTGGGTAAAAATCAGAATGTACTGAAAATGCGTGTGAAGGATGGTACTGGTAGAATGATGGATGCCACGTATTTTGGTGACATTGCATCTTTTCTTGCATATTATGAAGGAAGAAAAGGTCAAAAAGCAGCATTTACCTATTATCCGACCATAAATGAATATCAAGGAAGAAAGAATGTTCAAATTGTGGTGCAATCTTTTAGGTAACAGTATGAAAAAAGTTTGAAAAATCGACAAGAAAATGATATAATATCGTATATTTTTTAATTCAGGAGTGACGAATATGAAAAAAAATATTGAAGAATATGTAAGAAGTATACCTGATTTTCCGGAAGAAGGAATTATATTTAGAGATGTGACCAGCATTTTGGAAGATGCAGACGGTCTGCATTTAGCAATTGACCTGATGCAGGAAAAACTAAAAGATGTAGAGTTTGATGTGGTTGTAGGTCCGGAGTCACGTGGATTTATCTTTGGTGTTCCGATTGCATATAACTTAAATAAAGCATTTATACCTGTTCGTAAAAAGGGAAAACTCCCATGCGAGACAGTTGAGATTGAATATGATTTAGAATACGGAAGTGCTGTGATTGAAATGCACAAGGATTCTATTAAACCTGGACAGAAGGTAGCTATCATTGATGATTTGATGGCAACAGGCGGAACTATCGAAGCAATTATCAAGTTGGTAGAACGCTTAGGTGGAGAAGTAGTAAAAACAGTTTTCTTGATGGAATTAGAAGGTCTTGAAGGCAGAAAGAAATTAGAAGGATATGATGTAGAAACAGTGATTGCTTATCCGGGAAAATAAGTCATCAGAGGGGGCATACAGATGTCTGACACAAAAATTTTGGAAAATCCATATAGTGGTCTTGAAATTGTAGATGGACATGCGGTAAAAGCACCGGAGGATTATCAAGACCCAAAAGCATTATATGACAAATTAATAAGACGAGTTCGCAAATATCATCCGTCTGACGATATCTCTATGATAGAGAAAGCGTTTGATATCGCTTATCATGCCCATGAAGGTCAATGTAGAAAATCTGGCGAGCCGTATATTATTCATCCGTTGTGGGTGGGTATTATTCTTGCTGATTTGGAGTTGGATAAGGAAACAATCATTGCTGGTATTTTGCATGATGTTGTGGAAGATACCGTTATGACAGAGGAAGAGATTACAGAAACCTTTGGTAAAGAGGTTGCGCTTCTTGTGGATGGCGTAACAAAGTTAGGACAATTATCCTATTCTTCAGATAAATTAGAAGTACAGGCAGAAAATCTTCGAAAGATGTTTCTTGCCATGGCAAAGGATATTCGTGTTATTCTGATTAAACTGGCAGACCGTTTACATAACATGAGAACCTTGCAGTTTATGCGTCCGGAAAAGCAAGTAGAAAAAGCAAAAGAAACATTGGATATTTATGCGCCACTTGCACAGCGTTTGGGTATTTCTAAACTAAAGACGGAGTTAGATGACCTCGCGCTTAAATATACCAAACCGGAAGTGTTTGATGATTTGGTGAACCAGATTAATGCAAGGGCAACCGAACGAGAACTGTTCGTGGCACGGATAGTAGAAGAAGTATCTAAGCATATGGAGGATGCGCACATTAAGGCCGAGGTAAAGGGCCGAGTAAAGCATTTCTTTAGTATTTACAAAAAGATGGTCAATCAGGATAAAACAGTTGACCAGATTTATGATTTATTTGCCGTTCGTATTATCGTGGACTCTGTGAAGGATTGCTATGCGGCACTTGGTGTCATTCATGAAATGTACACGCCGATTCCGGGACGTTTCAAGGATTATATCGCAATGCCAAAGCCGAATATGTATCAGTCTTTGCATACCACACTTATGAGTACGGCCGGTCAGCCATTTGAGATTCAGATTCGTACTGCAGAGATGCATAAGACAGCTGAGTATGGTATCGCGGCACACTGGAAATATAAAGAGTCTAATGACGGCCAGAAGAATGTGGAAGCACAGGAAGAAGAAAAGCTTTCTTGGCTTCGACAGATTTTGGAATGGCAGCAGGATACGGATAATCGTGAATTTTTAAGCCTTCTCAAGGGTGGTTTGGATTTATTTGCAGAAGATGTATATTGCTTCACACCGAATGGGGATGTAAAGAACCTTCCAAATGGCTCTACGCCGGTTGATTTCGCATACTCGATTCACAGTGCCGTTGGAAATAAGATGGTGGGTGCCCGTGTAAATGGTAAATTAGTAAATATTGATTACCAGATTCAAAATGGTGATAGAATTGAAATTCTGACATCCCAGAATTCTAAGGGACCTAGCCGAGACTGGTTAAATATTGTTAAGAGTACGCAGGCACGCAACAAGATTAATCAGTGGTTTAAGAAAGAATTTAAAGAAGAAAATATTATCCGCGGAAAAGAACTTCTGCAGCAATATTGTAAGACCAAAGCACTTGTATATAGCGACTTAACGAAACCGAAATATATGCAGGTTGTGCAGGCAAAATATGGTTTTAAAGAGTGGGATGGTATTCTTGCTACAGTTGGTCATGGCGGGCTAAAAGAAGGTCAGGTTATTAACCGATTGTTTGAGGAATACACCAAAGACCACAAGGAAGTCATTACCGATGAGACCATCATCGAACGTGTCAATGAGGCTACGAAAAACAAGGCTCATGTTGCCAAATCAAAGAGTGGTATCGTGGTAAAAGGTATCGATGATATGGCAGTTCGTTTTTCACGCTGTTGTAATCCGGTGCCGGGTGATGAGATTGTTGGTTTCGTAACACGCGGACGTGGGATGTCGATTCATAGAACAGACTGTATCAACATATTAAATCTTTCAGAGTCAGAACGCATCCGACTGATTGATGCAGAATGGGAAGCAAGCATCACAGAGGAACGCGGACAATATTTGTGTGGTATTAAAATATATGCAAATAACCGTCAAGGTTTGCTTATGGAAGTTTCCAAAGTATATACGGAAAATAAGATTGATATCAGTTCGATTAATACACATACCAGCAAGCAGGATGTGGTTACTTTTGAACTTAGTTTTGTGGTATCCGGGCGTGATGAGCTCAATCATGTCATTGAGAAATTGCGCCAGATACAAGGTGTAATTGATATTGAGCGTACAACAGGTTAATTATGTTGTCGTAAATGATTAGGAAAATTTAGGTCTATGCATGATTTGTGGCATGCTAGACCTAATTTTTGTATTGTTACGGTGTCATAAAACTTGTCTAACAACAGGGATTAGGATATAATAATTTAAATAACGAGTAAAAACTAAATTAGGAAAGAAAGTCATGAAAATTGAAAAATTTGTATTAGGTTCCATGGGAACCAATTGTTATTTATTAATAAACGAAGAGTCAAAGGAATTGGTTATGGTAGATCCGGCTACATGTCCGGACTATCTGGTAAGTCATATAAAATCAAACGGATATACACCAAAAGCGATTCTTTTGACCCATGCACATTTTGACCATGTCATGGGGATTGACGGTTTCGTGAAGGAGTTTGAGATTCCGGTATATTTGCATGAAGAAGAAAAGAAAATTTTGGGAGACCCACAGTTGAATCTGTCAGGGGTGTTTGGTGTGAGTTATTCTTATAGCAAGGTAGAATGTTTGGTGGACGAGCAAATCTTAGAACTTGCTGGTTTTAAATTTAAAGTCATTCATACACCGGGACATACTGCAGGAGGTTGCTGTTATTATGAGGAGGCAGAAGGGGTTTTAATTAGTGGAGACACCTTATTTTATCAAAGTGTTGGAAGGAGCGATTTCCCAACCGGAAGTATGTCTACACTGGTGCGTTCCATTAAGGAGAAATTGTTCTGTTTGCCGGATGATGTGATGGTATATCCGGGGCATGATGACGTGACTTGCATTGCAGATGAGAAAGTGTATAATCCATTTGTGCGTTAAATGAGGGTTAAAATGATTAAGATTCAAGTAAACGACGAGATGTTTGCCTACGATATGTACCATATTAGCAAGGCATTTTGTCCGGGAGTAGAGATAGAGCAAAAAGTAGATAGAGAATCCACGCAAGCTGTGACAATTATAATGACAGAGGATGACAAATTCATTCAGTCAAGCGCATGTGGAAATGAAAATGACACACAAGCATTTACACAAAGAACACTTCAAATAAATGCAGCTGAATTGTCAGGGGCCTTGGACCGCAAATTAAGAAAGCGTTATGTCAATCTAAAAGTTTATGCCTGGTTATCAGAAGTGACGGGGAAAGAACTTGCCTGGGGAATTATGACAGGAGTTCGTCCAACCAAACCTATGATGAATCTCATGGAAGAGGGTATGACCGATGAAGAGGTTATGACATGGATGCAGGAGAATTACTATGTGTCTGATGAAAAGGTACATCTAGGCCTTGCGGTAGCTAAAAAGGAAAAAGAACTTTTGGAGCAACTTGACTATAAAGATGGTTACAGCCTTTACGTCGGCATTCCATTTTGTCCTACAACCTGTTCGTACTGTTCCTTTACGTCCTATCCCATTGCAGAGTGGAAGGAACGTGTAGATGAATATTTAGATGCAGTTTGCAAGGAATTAACATTTATAGCAGAAAAATCACAAAATAAAAAGTTAAATACCATTTATATAGGTGGTGGTACACCGACCACCTTAGAGCCAGAGCAATTAGACAGATTGCTCACACACGTGGAAACACATTTCTCGTATGCAGACTTGAAGGAAATCACCGTCGAGGCCGGAAGACCGGACAGTATTACGCGGGAAAAATTAGAAGTGTTAAAGGCTCACAACATTGGAAGAATCTCTATCAATCCCCAGACCATGCAGCAGAAAACATTAGATATCATTGGAAGAAAGCATACCGTAGAAGATATCAGACGTGTGTATGCAATGGCGCGAGAAATCGGATTTGACAATATTAACATGGACCTGATTGCAGGTCTACCGGAAGAAACGGTTGAGGACATGAGAGATACCTTGGAGCAAATCAAGGAAATGGCACCGGACAGTCTGACGGTTCATGCTCTGGCAATGAAGCGTGCATCACGAATGACGCAGGAGACAAAGCAGGCGCAGCAGAAAATGCTGATACAGCAGCAAGCTGCTCGAACAGAGCAGACTGAGATAGCAGCGCAGACAAATAATGCACAAGTAGCAAAGAACAGTGGTGCTGAAACAGCCAACACACTATCACAGATGATTGAACTTGCGAGCAATTATGCAAATCAGATGGGATTGGAGCCTTATTATCTCTATAGACAGAAAAATATTGCAGGAAATTTTGAAAATGTTGGCTATGCAAAGGTTGACAAAGCGGGAATATACAATATACTTATTATGGAGGAAAAACAATCGATTATTGCAGTAGGAGCAGGAGCTTCGACTAAGGTTGTGATTCCAGATGACAAAGTGATAATAGACCCAAAGACCGGCAATCTGAAAAAGATTGTCCGCGCAGAAAATGTGAGGGATATTCAGCAGTATATCAGTCGAGTAGACGAGATGATAGAGCGAAAGGGAGAACTTTTATGGCATTAAAGAAAAAACCGGTTACCGGTATGAAGGACATGCTTCCAAAAGAGATGGAAATCCGTGACTATGTAATCCAGATGATTAAGGACACTTATAAAACATTTGGATTCACATCTATGGAAACCCCATGCGTGGAGCATATTGAAAACCTTTGCAGTAAGCAGGGTGGAGACAATGAAAAATTAATCTTTAAGATTTTAAAGCGTGGAGAAAAGCTGAAATTAGAAGAAGCTAAGGAAGAAGCAGATTTGGTAGATGGTGGTCTCAGATACGACCTTACCGTTCCGCTTGCAAGATATTACGCAAATCATGCAAATGAACTTCCATCACCATTCAAAGCAATGCAGATTGGAAATGTGTGGAGAGCAGATCGTCCGCAAAGAGGACGTTTCCGCCAGTTTGTACAATGTGACATTGACATTCTTGGTGAAGCAAGTAATCTGGCAGAGATTGAGCTTATCCTTGCAACCACAGCAATGCTTGGGAAATTAGGCTTTAAGAACTTTACAGTTTGCATCAATGATAGAAATATTTTAAAGGCAATGGCTGCATACAGCGGTTTCCGTGAAGAAGATTACGATGAAGTATTTATCATTCTTGATAAGATGGACAAGATTGGTGCAGAAGGTGTTGCCAATGAATTAAATGAGCTCGGTGGTTATACACAGGAAAATGTGGACACATATCTTGCACTGTTTGATGAGATTACCGGAGATATTGAAGGTATTCGTTTCTGCAAAGAGAAATTGGAAGGATATTTAAGTCCAGCAATCGCAGATGGTATGGAAATGATTATTTCCAGTGTGGAAAGTGCAAAAGAAGCAGAGTTTAGAGTGAAGTTTGATCCGACATTGGTACGTGGACAGTCCTATTACACCGGAACTATTTTTGAAATCCGCATGGATGAATTCGGTGGCTCCGTTGCAGGTGGCGGACGCTACGACAAGATGATTGGTAAGTTTACCGGACAAGATACACCGGCATGTGGATTTTCCATCGGATTTGAACGTATTGCAATGCTTCTTTTAGAAAATGGTTATGAACCAGGAAATAAAAAAGAAAAGAAAGCATACTTGATTGAGAAAAATATGTCTCAGGAAGGCATTTTAAAGGTGCTTGAAATGGCAAAGGCAGACCGCGAAAACGGAAAGCAGGTGCTGATTGTAAACATGAAAAAGAACAAGAAGTTCCAAAAGGAGCAGTTGATTGAAGAAGGTTATACAGATATCGAGGAAATCTACCAAGATAGAGTATAATTACCTGTAAGAATATTGAAGAAAGAGGAAAGACAAATGGCAGAATCAATGAGAGGCTTAAAAAGAAGCCACAGATGTGCAGAGTTAAATAAGGCAAACATCGGTGAAACAGTAACTGTTATGGGTTGGGTACAAAAGAACCGTAACAAAGGCGGTATTGTATTTGTTGACCTACGTGACCGTTCCGGTATTTTGCAGCTTATTTTTGAAAATGGAGATGTAAGCGAAGAAGATTTTGAAAAAGCAGGAAGACTCCGCAGCGAGTTTGTTATCGCAGCAACTGGTGTGGTAGAAGCACGTTCCGGCGCAGTAAATGAAAATCTTGCAACAGGTGAAATTGAAATTCGTGTAAAAGAACTTCGTATTTTATCAGAAGCAGAGACACCACCGTTCCCAATTGAAGAGAACAGTAAGACAAAAGAAGAATTAAGATTAAAATATCGTTACTTAGACCTTAGAAGACCGGATCTACAAAAGAACTTGATTATGAGAAGTAAGGTGGCAACACTGACTCGTCAGTTCCTTGATGAAGAAGGTTTCTTAGAAATTGAAACACCGATTTTGGTTGGAAGTACACCGGAAGGTGCAAGAGACTACTTAGTACCAAGCCGTGTACACCAAGGAAGCTTTTACGCACTTCCACAGTCACCACAGTTGTTTAAACAGCTGCTGATGTGTTCTGGTTATGACCGTTATTTCCAAATCGCAAAATGTTTCCGTGATGAAGACTTGCGCGCAGACCGTCAGCCGGAATTTACACAAATCGATATGGAATTGTCATTTGTAGATGTGGATGATGTTATTGATGTAAACGAAAGATTGATAGCGAAAATCTTTAAAGATATCTTAGATGTGGAAGTACCACTTCCAATTCAAAGAATGACATGGCAGGAAGCGATGGACCGTTTTGGTTCAGACAAGCCGGATGTTCGTTTTGGAATGGAATTGGTAGATGTATCTGAGGTTGTAAAGACTTGCGAATTCGTTGTATTCAAAGGTGCTTTGGAAAATGGCGGAAGTGTGCGTGGTATCAACGCAAAAGGCCAAGGAGAAATGCCACGTAAGAAGATTGATAAATTGGTTGATTTTGCAAAGGATTATGGCGCAAAAGGTCTTGCATACATTGCGATTCAAAACGATGGTACAATAAAATCTTCTTTTGCTAAATTCATGACAGAAGAAGAAATGGCAGCTCTCGTAAATGCAATGGATGGAGAAAACGGCGACCTGTTATTATTTGCAGCTGACAAGAACAAAGTTGTTTGGGATGTACTTGGTAACTTACGTCTTGAAATCGCTCGCCAATTGGAAATCTTAGATAAAGGTGAATACAAATTTATATGGGTAACAGAGTTCCCACTGTTAGAGTGGAATGACGAGCAAGAACGTTACCAGGCAATGCATCATCCATTTACAATGCCAATGGATGAGGATTTGCCACTTCTTGATACAGATCCAGGAAAGGTTCGTGCAAAGGCTTACGATATTGTGCTCAACGGTACAGAACTTGGTGGCGGTAGTGTGCGTATCTTCGACAGAGACATTCAAAACAGAATGTTTGAAATGTTAGGATTCACACCGGAGCAGGCACAGACACAGTTTGGGTTCTTGCTGAACGCATTTAAGTATGGTGTACCACCACACGCAGGACTTGCTTACGGATTAGACCGTCTCATTATGCTTATGGCAAAAGAGGACAGCATCCGTGATGTAATTGCCTTCCCGAAGGTAAAAGATGCATCTTGTCTGATGACAGAAGCACCAACAAGAGTAGAGCAAAAGCAGCTTGATGAGCTTGCAATTGCACTTGTAGAAGAAGTAAAAGAAATAGAAGAAATAGAAGAGTAAGAGCATAAGAAAAGGATAAAATGAAAGGGCTATGAGAATACACAAAATTGTGCATTCCCATGGCCCTCGTTTGTTGTGAAAACTTTGATATTTGTAGAAAATATGTCAGTGTAAT
>JAZOMR010000095.1:0-3347 GCA_045654105.1 Faecalimonas sp.
GCTGAGGAAGGCTATGATGTGACTGCTGTGGAACTTGTGAAATACAATCTGGGAATTTTAAAACAAAAAGGAAGTACGGTAAAAGCTTATCAAGGAACGGCGTTGAATTTAAAACGTTTTGAAGATAACACCTTTGATATGACATTGGTATTTGGTCCAATGTATCATTTGTATACCTTTGAAGACAAAATCAAGGCGCTTTCTGAAGCAAAACGTGTCACGAAACCAGAGGGTATCATTTTAGTTGCTTATTGTATGAATGAATACAGTATTGTACTACACGGTTTTAAGGATAACTATATCAAAGAAAGTATCAAAGAAGGAAAAGTAAATGCTGATTTCAGAGTGACTCCAAAGCCGGAAGATTTATACGATTATGTTAGATTAGAGGACATCAATTCGTATAACGAAGCAGTGGGGCTAGAACGCATTCAGATTGTTGCAGCAGATGGTCCTGCAAATTATATGCGACAGACGTTAAATGCTATGGATGAAGAAACTTATGATTTATTTATCCAATATCACTTATCAACCTGCGAAAGACCTGAACTTTTAGGCGCAAGCGCTCATACTTTAGATATTTTACAAAAGAAATAGATTGGAAATAAGAAAATGAAACGCAACATAGACATGAATGAAATTTCAGATGGAAAATTATATGATATCAATGACATGGTAAAAGCCGATTGCAATGACTGCAAAGGATGTTCCGCATGCTGTCAGGGAATGGGACAATCTATTATGCTTGATCCGCTTGATATATATAACTTGACTGTCGGTTTAAACACCACATTTGAACAATTATTGGCAGAAGCAATTGAATTAAATGTGGTTGATGGAGTGATTTTGCCAAATTTAAAAATGAGTGGAGAACAAGACTCTTGTCATTTTTTGAATGCAGAAGGACGGTGTTCGATTCATAGTTTTAGACCTGGGATTTGTCGCTTGTTTCCTTTAGGAAGATTCTATGAAAATCAGGATTTTAAATATTTCCTTCAAATTCATGAATGTAAGAATTCGAACAAAACAAAGGTGAAGGTGAAGAAATGGATTGACACTCCAAATCTTCAAGAAAACAAGAAATATATACTAGACTGGCATTACTTTATTGATGATGTGCAGGAGAAACTAATGCATATCGCAGATGACGATCTGATTAAGAAGATTGATTTGTTTATCTTGCAGCATTTTTTCATGGAACCTTATCCACAAAGCGAGGACTTTTATGAACAATTCAACTTGCGTTTAGAAAAAGCAAAGAAAGTATTGGAGGCACTTACATGCAATATTATTTAGCACCGTTGGAAGGCATTACCACCTATGTATATCGAAATGCATATCATAAGTATTTTAGAAAAATGGATAAGTATTTCACACCATTTATCGTACCCCATAAGGATAAGAAATTTAATGCGAGAGAATTAAAAGAGTTAGCACCGGAACATAATGACGGATTACATGTGGTTCCACAACTTTTAACAAATAAAGCAGAAGATTTCTTGAAAACAGCAAAAGATATTGTTCAGATGGGGTATGATGAAATCAATTTAAATTTAGGTTGCCCGTCTAAAACAGTGGTTACAAAGAAGAAAGGGTCTGGTTTTTTGGAATATCCGGAAGAACTGGATCGGTTTTTAGATGAAATATACGAAAAAGCTGATTTCAAAATTTCAGTTAAAACAAGAATCGGGAAGGATTCCCCTGACGAATTTTATAAATTATTGAAAATTTATAACAAATATCCTATTGAAGAATTGACGATTCATCCAAGAGTTCAAACTGATTACTACCAAAACACACCAAACCTAGATATGTTCAAACTTGCATATGAAGAAAGTAAGAATCCTATTTGCTATAACGGAGATATTAGAAAAAACAGTGATTTATTAAATTTAACTCATCAATTCCCAAATCTAAAACAGGTTATGATAGGACGTGGAATTATTCATAACCCAGGGTTATTGACGGACTTAAATAAAGAAACATTGTTGTCTTTTCACAACATGATTCTGGATGAATATATCAAAATAAGTTCAGGAGAACGAAATGTTTTATTCAAGATGAAAGAACTATGGTTTTATATGCTTTCTTTGTTTGAAGATACGGATAAGATAGGAAAGAAAATCAAGAAAACAGAACGTTTGAAAGAGTACGAGTCCATCATTGATATGCTATTTTCTGCTTATGATTTACGGAAGGAAAACGATTAACTTATGATTAAAGATTATGTGGCATTTGACTTAGAAACAACAGGGCTTGATGCGGAAAATGATTTTATTATAGAAATCGGTGCATTAAAGGTAATTGACGGAAAAGTATGTGAACGTTTTATTGAATTTGTAAAACCATTGAAACCGATTTCATCTAGAATTACAGAAATAACCGGAATCACAAATGAAATGGTTGCAAATGCGCGTCCAACAAAAGATATTATACGCGATTTTGTTTCGTTTTGTGAGGGGTATAATCTAGTTGGACACAATATTATGTTTGATTATAAATTTATGAAACAACACGCTTCTAGATTTGGTTATACGTTTGAAAAACAGGGCCTTGATACTTTGCAAATTGCAAGAAAAGTTTTGCCGAAATTGGAGTCAAAGAGTTTGGGCGCACTGTGCGAGTATTACTGCATTACAAATCAAGCGGCGCACAGGGCATATCATGATGCACTTGCAACAGCGAAAGTTTATCATATGCTGGCACATGATTTTGAAGATTCAGATGCAAAATTGTTCGTACCGTCACAATTACAATACAGACCAAAGAAGGTGCAGCCGTGTACGAAAAAGCAGATTGAATATTTAACCATGTTATGTTGTCATCACAATATAAAAATGAAAGAACATCTGGAAGCACTTACTAGAAGCGAGGCATCCAAATTAATTGACAGCATTATTTCGAATTATGGCAATATATGATTTCATGTTTTAGGAGTAGTTTATGAGAAACAATCACTTAGTGGCAGGAATTCTTGCCCATGTTGATGCAGGAAAAACCACACTGGCAGAGAGCATTTTATATTTAAGTGGAAGGATCAGAAAAATAGGAAGAGTGGATCATGGAGATTCATTCTTTGATCATAATGCCCTTGAACGCTCGCGTGGAATAACTATTTTTTCAAAACAAGCAGAAGTAACACTTGGCGATAAAGATATTACACTTCTTGATACTCCCGGACATGTGGATTTCTCGGCAGAGATGGAAAGAACGCTTCAAGTACTCGATTATGCTATTTTGGTTATTAGCGGTTCTGATGGTGTGCAAGGATATGTACAAACATTGTGGAAATTACTAGGCCGTTATAATATACCTACTTTTTTATTTGTAAATAAAATGGACCAGCC
>JAZOMR010000096.1:0-44278 GCA_045654105.1 Faecalimonas sp.
TTGCAGCATTTCTACAAGCACGACCCATCACAACAAGTTTCAATACTTCGTCCATATTGGCTTCCAAATCAGCATCAATCATAGCCTCATCAGCAACTGGGAAGTCACATAAGTGAATACTTTCCGGAGCATTTGCATCCAAACCTCTTACTAAGTTCTGATAAATGTCTTCTGTCATAAATGGAATCATAGGAGCTGCCACTTTTGCTACTGTTACAAGTGCGGTATAAAGTGTCATGTAAGCATTAATCTTATCCTGCTCCATGCCTTTTGCCCAGAAACGCTCACGGCTTCTTCTTACATACCAGTTACTCATATCATCCACAAAATCCTGCAATGCTCTTGCACTTTCCGGAATTCTGTAGTTTGCAAGGTTTCCGTCAACCGTCTTAATTAATGTATTCAACTTGGACAGTAACCATTTATCCATAACAGAAAGTTTTTCATATTCTAATGCATATTTTGTCGCATCGAACTGGTCAATTTCTGCATAAAGCACATAAAATGCATAGGTATTCCATAAAGTACCCATGAATTTACGTTGTCCTTCCACAACTGCATCACCGTGGAAACGATTTGGCAACCAAGGCGCACTGTTAATATAGAAGTACCAACGAATCGCATCAGCTCCGTATTTTTCTAAAGCTTCAAATGGATCTACCGCATTTCCTTTTGATTTACTCATTTTTTGACCGTCTTTATCTTGAACATGACCAAGTACAAGTACGTTCTTATAAGGTGCCTTATCAAAAATCAATGTTGAAATTGCAAGCAATGAATAGAACCATCCACGTGTCTGGTCAACACCCTCTGAAATAAATTCAGCCGGGAACTGTTGTTCAAACAGGTCATGATTTTCAAACGGATAGTGATGCTGAGCAAATGGCATGGCTCCACTATCAAACCAGCAGTCGATAACCTCCGGTACACGGTGCATTTCTTTTCCACAGTGTGGACATTTAATCGTTACTTCATCAATAAATGGACGATGAAGCTCTACATTGTCTGGACAATTGTCGGACATGGACTTCAACTCTTCAATGCTTCCAATAGAATGCTGATGTCCGCATTCACATTCCCATATATTGAGTGGAGTTCCCCAATAACGGTTACGGCTGATACCCCAGTCCTGTACATTTTCTAACCAGTCACCGAAACGACCTTTCCCGATACTTTCCGGAATCCAATTTACTGTATTGTTATTGCGGATTAAGTTTTCTTTCACGTCTGTCATCTTGATAAACCAAGATTCACGGGCATAGTAAATAAGCGGAGTATTACATCTCCAGCAATGTGGATAACTATGTTCAAAGTTTGGTGCTGAGAAGAGTAATCCTCTGCTTTCCAAATCTTGAAGTACCAATGGGTCAGCCTTCTTACAGAATGTGCCTGCCCAAGGTGTCTCTTCTGTCATCTCACCCTTTTCATCTACTAATTGAAGGAATGGAAGGTCGTATTTACGTCCTACATTCGCATCATCTTCACCAAATGCCGGCGCAATATGAACCACACCTGTACCATCTGTCAGTGTTACATAGGTGTCACAGGTTACATAATATGCCTTTTTGTTTAATTGTGCAAAGGGAAATAATGGTTCGTATTCTTTTCCTTCTAAGTCCTTGCCTACATATGTTTCAAGAACTTCCACATCACCTTCCAATACAGATGCAACTAATGCCTCTGCCATATAGTATGTGTAATCACCATTCTTTACTTTTACATAAGTTTCATTTGGGTTTACACAAAGAGCCACGTTAGATGGCAATGTCCAAGGTGTTGTTGTCCATGCTAAGATGTACGCATCTTCATCTTTCACTTTGAATCTTGCGATTGCAGAACGTTCTTTTACATCCTTATATCCTTGTGCTACTTCGTGACTAGACAAAGGTGTTCCACAACGTGGGCAGTAAGGTACAATCTTATAGCCCTTATAAAGAAGTCCTTTATCCCAGATTTGCTTTAACGCCCACCACTCTGACTCAATGAAATTGTTGTCGTATGTGATGTATGGGTTTTCCATATCTACCCAGAAACCTACAGTAGAAGAAAATCCTTCCCACATGCCTTTGTATTTCCATACGCTGTCTTTACAGTGCGCGATAAATGGCTCTAAACCATACTCTTCAATCTGTTCTTTTCCGTCAAGTCCAAGTAATTTTTCCACTTCAAGCTCAACCGGAAGACCGTGAGTGTCCCATCCAGCTTTTCTTGGCACCATATAACCCTTCATAGTACGGTATCTCGGAATCATATCCTTGATTACACGAGTTAACACGTGCCCAATATGTGGTTTACCATTGGCTGTCGGTGGTCCATCGTAAAAAGTGTAGGTTTCGCCTTCTTTGCGGTTTTCTAAACTTTTTTCGAAAATCTTATTATCAGCCCAAAACTTTTCTGTTTTCTTTTCGCGTTCTACAAACTTAAGGTCTGTCGATACTTTCTGATACATTTCTTTTCCTCCTTTTTTGTGAGTCTGCTCGCATACTGTTGCGCTATGTTAGTGTGTTTGCGGAGCAATTTTCTAAATTATTAGGCGTAGAGAAAATTTTTGCCTAAAAACTAACCAAAATCGTGGTAAAAACACGTTTATTTAAGCATTTTTGTTCGTAGACAAAATAATTGCACTTTCCCTAACCAAAATTTGCGATTTTCTAGTTAGTTTTGACTTGATTTTTTCATATACGAACAATTGAATTTCGCACATCTCTTCATAAGAGTTCGCTTGCTTTCAACAAAATAAAAAACACTCGCCCTGTAATAGGACGAGTGCATAAACATCGTTAAAACCACCAATTACATCATACTAACATATGTGTTCTTGTTAACGGTAGAAAACCGTCAGCACTTATTAGGATTACAAATCCGTTCACTGCTGCAACTCAGAAGTGATATTCAAATATACGCTACTTGCATCAGGCTCTCACCATCCCTGATTCGCTTTGCCGTTCCTGTATATTCTACTGTCTTCGTCATCGTTTTTTCATATAACTACTTCATTATAAGAAGAAACCCTTGATTCGTCAAGGGTTTCATTGTAAATAGTTTACTAAAAATTGGTTGGATTTTTGTGGACCTTTATCAATTATTTTATTAGTTGACTTCAATCTTGTGTCCAATTAACTTGTTGTTCATCATAATCTAATTTATTGTATAAGTCTTTAATTTTCTCTACTTCTGTCTCTCCAACTCTATACCAAACGTCATCAATTATCAGCATATCAGCTATAAATTTAATGGAATGTTGTTGCTCACCATAGGTTTGAATGAGCACCTCCCATCCTTTTATATCTTCTTGCTCTATCCTTTGCTTACTAATATGATTGATATATTCAATTATGCTTTTTATATCTTCCTCTTTATTAATTACTTTCATTTTAGGAGGGCTCGGTAATACTTTTATTATCATACTTTCTATACCACTAGTATTTAGATTTTCAGAAAGTTTTTCTTGTTTTCTTTGACAACCGTAAAAAATTAAACTTAACAAAACTACAAGCAAAAATATTTTTTTCATAATTATTCTCCGCAAACTCATTATTTATCTAAAAACATCCAAGTTTAGTAAACAATATAATCAATGTACGATGGATTTATATAAACTCCTCGTTGTCCCCAGCCGTCATTCACTATAACATAGGCAACCGTTGGTGTAGTGGAAATATAATAACCATAGGCGGTAACCCAATGATCTTGGTAAGTTGGATGATTCTCTAAACCTACCACAACTGGTCTATTGGCGTTTATTCTTGCCTTAAATGATGAACTACTATAATCTTCTTTTACTACAGTATGTGATATCCCTCTAGAGTTTATATATTTTTGTAATCCTGATTTCATTTTATTAGCATTACTTCCTGGAAACCAGCCATCTATGTATGATACTAATTCTTTAATTAATGCCTCACCATCATTCGTTTGTAAAGACGTGGCCACATAGTTAGAATTAACATAAATATCTAAATATCTCAAAAACATTGCAGCCGCTGTTGAACCACATATTCCATTAGGATTGTAAGAATAATTAGGTAAAGTTCCTGTAATAGTAATATCATATTCTGTATTGGCTAATGGCATAATGTTTGATTCTTCTTCCCTAATCGCTTTGCTCCTATTAACTGCCTTCTTAGATATTTCCATGCTCTCTGCAAGATCTCTTTTATCAACCACCTGTTGTGAATGTACCTCTACAAAATGATGGTTACTTTTTTCGTAATATAATAAGGGACCGTTATAGTAACATTTTTCATCGACTTGAGGTATAAACTTATTTTCTTCTGTTCCACCTTCAACAACAATATTATTTTCTATATCAATTATAACATAACCATCTTGTTTTAGATCAAAAAACAAGTATTTGATATTATCATTTGTATCATACAGTTCAATAATCCTATTATATGAATCTTTATTTAATACATTCCTAATAAACTCATTTGCAATATTTATTTCTTCCGAATATTTATTATTTTCGTGCCCATCTACCTGTATAAAAGTACAATTGAAAATCATTACAATTCCTAAACACATACCTATTATTTTTCTCATAATATTTTGCTCCTCGTTTGACTATTACAATTAATAATAACCCAGATTACCTATTTCTCTTCATAAACATAAAATGGCGGATATCCAAAGTCTTCGATCTTCCAATCAGACCCTTTTGTCTCCATAACAAGTGCATAATAATAATTGCGAGATACGGTTTCACCTTTTGCACCCTGTGGACCATCTTCTTCGCACAAGATTACATCTGAGGTTTGCACAAAACAATATGCATAATTTTCTCTGGATATTTCTTCTAACCACGCTTTATCCGATTCACGTATATCTGCTTCGTCCACCACTTCACAATGGGTTAATTTAACAAGGCTAAAATCTTCTTTTTGCTTATCGTCTTCGATTAAGTCATAATATTCACGTACAATATCAGCTGCATCATTACCCGAATTGTCCACACCGCCATATTTTATTTTTTCTTTACAACCAGATAATACAACAGCCATTAAAATAGTTACCGTTAACACAGAAGTAATTCTTTTCTTCATTTACAGTTCGTCACTCCTTTCATATTGTCTGCCTTACTGGGTATATCTATTACATCAGTTGAAATTAAAAATCTCTCTATAGAAAATGTACTGTATTTTCGCTTGCCCGTCATCGCCATGCACCAGATGTACCCCCTCCCTCTCTAGCCCATTGCACTATTGCTGTTGTATATCATACTGCACCTTTTGGTTGTTTAGTGTAGCCAATATAGAATCTTGTGATACAAATTTTTTACCTCCATACATTCACATATATAAATGTATACTTTCCTCTTTTGATTAACAATCACTTTTATGAGTGGGTGTTCTAGGCACTGTTGCATTGTTAAAGCCGAAACATCAAAACTGTTTATCCATTTGTTGTAAACCAATTGTTTTTCTGTCCAAACATCCAAATTATCGCAGTATATATAATCATGCTTCTGCAATAATTCAAAAAAAGCGTTTTCATTATAATCGTCAGCGTATGATTTCTCAATATAAAAATCTAATAAAATTGGGGGCAAGCATCCATTAAGTTTCATTTTATCTAGTAACACTAAACCGTCATTGCTAATTCCTTGGACTTTTATCTGATAAATCAAAGAATCTTCTTGATCATTTTGCTCGCAAATAATCGTTATTTTCTTAAATAATAAAGAAAGATATTTTTTTTGTGAGCAAAATTCTTTTTTACTCAAATACATAAAGGTACAAATATTGTTTTCTGCTCCAACATTATTATGATAAAACGCATGTCTTGCCATATGCAAAACAAGCGAATCAGATAATGATGTGTAATCCTCTATTAATGATGACAACTCTGTCTTGTCATATAAGTGAATATATTCACCTCTCTCAAAGGGAAAAGGAATTGTTGGATTTTCTAATATGACGTTAGGCTTATCACCTATGTATTTTATTTCTAAATAACACATTAGAAATCGCTTACCTTTCCTTGAACATTACCATTTGTTACAGAATATGTTTCTTCTACACCATATACATAAAAACCTTTCCATCTAAATATAATATTTTGTTCTGAGCTGGTGCTCTCAGGAAAATCAAATGATTCACTACCATTTGCAGTTTTATATAATGTGCCTAAATAGCTTTCATTGACTTTTAATTTTGCATAATTAGGATTAATTGGACCGAGGATATCTTTTTCAATAATTAATGTTCCTTTTACCCCTTTTATAACATCTCCATTTGTTAATGTAAAACTCCAATCTGCATACCCCATACCATTCCCAGGGAGGAGTGTTAAGCGAAAGCGTCCAGCTCCTGCAACTACCCAGCCAATTGATCTTGTGGAATTCTCATCTGATTGTATTTCTTGTACTAAGTCAAATGTACATTCGTATCCCTCGTCAACTTGTGTCATTTGAATGTTAGTTATCTGTAACTCAGAAATTACATCTGCACCAGTCGAGATTTCAGAAGTTTCACTTGCACTTACATTGGACACACAAACACTAAACATCAAAACAAAAGTTAAAATTAAGCCATATATTTTCCCATTCTTTTTCATAGTCTTTTCTCCTAAAAAATACATATAATTTTTAATTAATTTTATTACATACATAAATTTGTCCCTACCAACATAAACACACTGTATTTCATCCTCTATATCCCATTGGAATCACCCCCCACAACATTTTCAAAAAAACTTTTGCAAAATGCCTAATCTGTCAGATAATTTGTTCTTTCTTTTTCTATTTTCTTGTTTTTATTATAGTTATTTACTATTATTTTGTCAACAGATACTTTGTTCGACAAAATATTGATTATTGGAAGTATTTGTGCTAAACTATAATTAATCAATGTAAGGAAAACGAAAGAAATGGCTGAAAGAAATTATTTTATTAATGGAATCACAGAATTCTTGATTCTATCTATTTTGCGCGCGCATGATAGTTATGTATATGAAATTACAAAACTTATTGAAAATGATTCCAATGGATTATTGTCAATCTCTCAAAACACTATCTATACTGCAACATACAAACTACAAAACGAAGGGAAAATTAGTGAATATTCAAAACTAGTTGGAAAAAGAAGAACCCGTATTTATTACCATATTGAGGAAAAAGGGGGTTTTTACCTTGAAGAATTAAAGAAAAACTATTATCAAACAATCTCCGGAGTACAAGCCATAATAGAAACATTATCAACAACAACGAAAAACGAGGAATCAACAGATGAACAACTTATGTAAGCAATACATTAAAAATGTCAGAGCTCTTTTTCCAATTATAGGAAAGACAGAAAAACAATATTTGAGAAAATTAGAATTAAATTTACAAGAATACTGTGAGGAAACTTCTGCGTCTTGTATAGAAGAATTATATCGTGATCTTGGTTCGCCATCAGAAATAGTAAATTCATATTATTCAAATGTTGATATGGATTACCTTCTAAGACAAATCAAACGCACTAAAATAATTAAAACCACTTTTGTTGCATTAATCTTAGCTACTCTTGTTAGTGTATCTGCATACTGTATACTTTTATATGCTGAACACAAAGTATTTAAAGCGGAACAGATATTTTCAGAAGAAACTTTTATTGAATAGGGGGATTTCATATGAAGAAAACAATTTCATTGTTATTTCGTATTACATGTCTGATATGTAGCATAACTGCTATGTCGCTTTCAACCAAAGCAGCGGATACTTTTTCATATCCTATCATTGAAGTATTGGACAATGGATATTATTATGAAACCATTATTGAAGACGATGAAGGTCCAGCAATAGTGGCACCAAAGGCAACCACAAAATATATTACAAAAACAAAAACTACCCAGTTAAAGAATAGTGCAGGCGAGGTTTTATGGTCAGTTTCAATTAAAGCAACTTTTTCATATAATGGAACAACTTCAAAATGTACAAGTTGCACTCCTAGTGCCACTGCCTATGCTTCATCTTGGTCTATAAAACGTGTTACTTCTAACAAAAGTGGTAACTCAGCTACCGCAACAGCTATTGCAACACATACTGCAACATCAGGAAACACCGCTGACACTACAAAATCAGTTACTATTACGTGTAGTCCGACTGGCGTTGTTTCATAATGAAAATTTGAATTTTAAATACAACAGCATTTAATAAGTCTGGAATCCGAATTCCAGACTTATTATTTTTCCTTATTCTTCATTTCTTCCAAATATCTCTGGCATTCCATCTCACGCTTACGTTTCATTCTTCTTGCTTTCCTTCTTTTTTGAATCTGTATTCTTCGATAAGTCACAAATCCTAGAAATGCAATAAACAAAACAGCTATTATAATCACTACAACCAGTAGAACTTTTAATATAATTGAAAGTGCCGAACTTGATTTATTTTCTTCTTTGATATCCGGTTTCTTTTCCTCTATCCCATGAAGCTCATTATAATACTTATCCGTAATTGTCATCTCAAAAGAACCAACAGCTTGTCCTTCATAGGTATAGCTTACTTCACCGGTTTTATCCCCTAACTCAGTTGGGTTTTCCACACTGCATTGTAATTGTTCAAAAGTTATCCCCGTCGGAACCATTACATACGCATTCTCATCAACAGACTTTAAGCCTTTCCCTTCTACCGTATCAACCGTAACTGAAATCTTAGAGAAATTTTCAAATGCATAGTCTAGCATCGCTCTTGTATCCACATAGGTGTTCCCACTTCCATGAGTTCGAAGAACAACAGCAACTAAATTGACATCATCCTTTGTTGCAAATGTCACCAAGGTGTTAAGTGCATTGTCTGTATATCCTGTTTTACCTCCTACGCAATATTCATAATACTGGCTTCTAAAGTCAAACAGCATTTTATGATGATTTTCAAATGCTCGTTTTTCATTTGTAACATTCGTTTCCGGAATGGTATATAATTTCGTAGCTGTAATTCTGCGGAAATCTGTATTTTTAAATGCCGCCGCACCAATCAGCGCCATATCTCTTGCTGAAGTATAATGGTTGTCATCATGTAACCCATGAGAATTAGTAAAATTAGAATTCATACAGCCAAGTTCCTTAGCCTTCTCATTCATGAGTCTGATAAAGTTGTCATATCCGCCTTCCGTATTACTTCCCAGTGCATGGGCCACTTCATTTCCGGATGCCAAAAGTGTTCCGTGAAGGGCATCCTCCATGGTAATCTCTTCCTTATTTTTAAGACCAATATGGTTGTCCCCTCTTTTTAGGAAATTATAATCCTCCGGAGTAATGGTAACCGTATCAGTCAATTCATTATTCTCCAAGGCAACCAGCCCGGTTAAAATCTTAGTAATACTTGCCGGATAATGCGGATTATCGATATTCTTTGCATACAGAATTGCTCCACTGTCAATATCCATAACAATGCCGGCTTCACTATAAATGTGCGGTCCCTTGGCCCAACCCTCTATCGCGTTGGAATCTACGCTTTGGTTATATACACCTTGCACCTCTGTGGCTGGCACTTGTACTACATTTACAGCTTGGGCTGTTATTCCCCCTAATAGAAGTATTCCAAGCAAAGTGAAAGATAGGATAATCTTACTAATTTTCATAATAATTCTCCAATAAATAACTTTATGCTATTATACCAAATAAAAAGTTTGCTTGCAAACCCTTTGCGGCAGACGTTATGGGTATAAACAAGACCTTTATACTTAAAAATACCCAGAAGCAACAATAAATCTTAAAAAATGGAGCCATTTTCCTTGTTAATGTCTATAACAGGGCATATTTGACATGAAAATACCCATGATTTCAAAAAATCATGGGTATAGGAACCTATAAAACATCCATTTATAGAAAGTCACACGCAGCAAATAAATTTCGCCGCACTTTTTATTTATTTTTCTTTACTTCTTCAAGCTTATTCTTACGACGGTCTTTTACTTCTTGTGACATTGGCTTAATTTCACCAGCAGACATGAGTGCCTGTCTCGTCATAAGAGGTCCAAATAATTCGTAAATCAATACTGCAAATAAGGTAATATTTCTGATTAACGTTCCTTGATCACCAAAGTCTGTTGAGGATGCAACAATCGCACACATTCCAAGTGCAACTCCTGCTTGTGGGAATAAAGTAATACCCAAGTACTTGCAAATCTGTGGTGCACACTTTGTTGCCTTTGCACTAATAAGTGTACCAAAATATTTTCCTAAGCAACGGAAAATAATATATACAACACCGATACCCACGATTGCAATATCAGCAAATACGCTAAGCTCTA
Source organism: Faecalimonas sp. (assembly GCA_045654105.1). Classification (GTDB taxonomy): domain Bacteria; phylum Bacillota; class Clostridia; order Lachnospirales; family Lachnospiraceae; genus Faecalimonas. Next base: position 10,236 of record JAZOMR010000096.1, read on the forward strand.
ACTCTGCACCGCTAATTACAAAGAAAATAGCAAGTAATGGTGAGGTCCATTTGTCTGATCTTCCCATTAAATCTTCTGACAACGGACAGATATTGCAGAATATTGTTCCAAGCATCATACATACTAAAAGGGAAGAAAATGCAATATGTACCGGTCCGATATGGAAGTCAAGCATAGAAAGTGCAACAGTTAAAAATACAAATGCAATTGTCATATTCAAACGGTTTGTGTTTGAATGAAACATTTTTTCCAACTGTGTCAAAATCCATCCCATGATTGCACCAAGTATTAAAGAACATACGATTTCCACCAATGGGTTTAAAATAATGGAAACCAAGTCAACCTGACCGCTTAAAATAGTTTTTGCAATACCAAATGAAACAGCAAATACAATCAAACCTACTGCATCGTCCAATGCTACGATTGGAAGCAATAATTTAGTAAGTGGACCTTCTGCCTTGTACTGACGAACAACCATAAGTGTCGCAGCCGGAGCTGTTGCTGTTGCAATAGCACCAAGTACGAGAAGCTGTGGTAATGATAATTTGTCCGGCATCATATAATGCACGCCTAAAAGTGCTAAATCTACAAACAATGTTGCAACAAGTGCCTGCACAATACCTATAACAAATGCCTGCTTTCCTGTCTTTTTTAATTCTTCTAATCTAAATTCACTACCAATAGAAAAAGCGATAAATCCTAACGCCACATCTGCTACAAGTCCTAACGCTTCTACTGCATGCATAGAAGAAAATCCAAAACCATCCACGCCTAAAGCGCCCACGCAATATGGTCCGATAAGAACACCGGCAATCAAATATGCCGTTACGTCCGGTAATTTGAATGGTTTAAAAAGTCTTGTCATAAGAAGTCCTGCTAAGAGGGCTATTGATACTGATAATAATGTACTCATAATCTTCACTCCTTTTGATTTTTAACCACAGACAAGTATACGACTGCAATTTTGGAAAATCAAGCAATTTTCTAAACTTTTTGTAAACTTTTATAATACGACATTATAAAAAACTGTTCTTTTCCAAAAAAGTTTAGTATAATCTCATTTAGTGAGCTCTCAATGTAAAATGTCAATAATATAACTTGGAGAATACGTATGATAACATTACTTTTAACTTATATTGATGATGAAAATGACAAAAAATTGTTTGAGAACTTATTTTATGACTACAGAAAACAAATGGTCTCCCTTGCGAGAGCAATGGTACAGAATGAAGCAGATGCTGAAGATGTAGTTCATGATGTTTTTCTACGCATTGCAACACGAAATATGAATGTTGTACGTAAAATAGATAATCCTATAGATTTAAGAAATTATTTGCTTAAAGCAACAAAAAACTCTTCGCTCAATATGATAAAGAAACGAAAGAAAAACATCGTTTCCTTAGACACGATTAAAGAATATGATATTAATGGAATTGTGGATTATTCTGACGATAACTTCTTAGAAATTTTATGTAACAAAAGTGAATACGAACATATCATTCACGCTATTCATTCTTTAAGTGAAAAATATAAAAATGTATTATATTATCACTATGTTATGGAATTAACAGTCAATGAGACTGCAAAGTTGCTTAACCAATCGGTTCCAACCACAAAAAAACAATTGGTTCAGGGAAAAAAGATACTTTTAAGTTTGCTCGGTTTAGGAGGAGTTTAAAAAAATGGCAATTACTAAGGAACAGTTTAAAAAAGCCTTTAGAGAAGAAGCTGCTGCCGAATTCTCGCATATTCCTACTAATGAAAAAAACATCAATATACTTTTTAGTCAAAGATTTAATAACAAAATGGAAAAATTGTTGAAAAATCAGAAAAGAGCATATTGGGGTTATATAAATACCGTCCCAAAACGCGTGGCTATAGCATGTATTACCATAATCGTATTATTTACAACCGCTTGTAGTGTAGAAGAAATCAGAAAGCCAATAGTTGATTTTATAAAAGAAGTTCAGGAAAAATTTATTCAGTACTTTTTTGAAGGCGATACAATAAAAGAAATATCCTATGAGTATAAAATTTATGAACTTCCTGCTGATTTTGAACAAGCAGATACCATTCGCTGTGAAAATCGGATTACTACTATTTACGAAAATGTTTCTGGAGATAGCATCGAATTGGTACAAATGGTAACCGGAGAAACCGCTCACTATTTTGACAAAGAACAAGGGATAATTACTCAAGAAAAAATTAATGACATCAATATCGAGTTTTACGAGCATGAAGAATTGATAACCGCAATATGGATTAAGGATGCTTATTTTTTTGAGCTTACATATTATGGGGAAACAACAAAGGATGTTCTGAAAAACATAATATTCTCGATTAAATAAAGATTACGAAAGAAGGAGCCGTCGCACTCTAAAATAAAATTGTGAGTGCGACAGCCCCGTTTCTAATAAGAGTCCTTAAGTTCAGTAGTAATAGTATCTGCACTGCCACCCGTGCCATAAATTTTGTATGTAACAGTAACCCGATATGTTCCCGAATCAGATAATTGATATGTGCGTGTACCATTGTATTTATAATCATAAATAGTGTCCACCCACTGATTATCGGTTTCCCCAATATCTACTCTTGTCCAAAACAATCCCAAGACTCTTTTTTCGATATAAGTTGTAATAATAGCTTTTGTTGTTGTCGATGAAAATCCTGTATATCTGTATGATATTGTCATTTTACCAGTACTGTTTATACTCATTGTAGTATTTGATGATGCAACATTGTTATACAACGGCATTATTTCATCTGTTGATGTGTCAATAATACGGGGTATTATTACTGTATCTGCAGCTGATACGGGATTAAACGGAATAATGCTCATACACAGAACAAGAACTATTATCATAATTTTTTTATGATCTCTACGCATTCTCTAGACTCCTTTCTTAATTTTTAGAGAAAAACCTCCAAATACACAACAAATAAATGTTCTACAAAGGTGACAAAAATTTAATTTTTTTATTCTATACTTTAGTCTGTTACATGCTCGAATATGAAATCAGTTGTATACATCCAAGAAAATCTTTCTAATTCGATTGGCTAATCACTCTATAATTAGAAATAAATTTTCTCAGACTACTACAAAACTGATTAAAAAACAGACACGCTCTGTTCCATATACAAACAAAGCGTGCCATTTTTTTAGAATTTAATACTTTCTACTGTAGATTTTAATAATTTACAATTTGCTTCATCTGCTGCCTGTAAATCAATTAATATTGTATACTCCCCGTTCTCAACGTAATATCGACAATTGATAAAATCCTTGTCATTTTTCTTGCCAGTATATTCAATATACAATGTTTTTAAACCATCAATCGTTGTATGCTGTAAATCTTGCAATTTGACATCCTTGTATGTGGAAGAAATCAATTGATGATAATTATCTTTCGAGTATTCATCGACTTTAATTTTTAATGACTGAATGGATATATTTAAACTGTTTCCATTTTCATCATACACATATATATGATCGTTATGATTCACCCGTGTGTATTTCTTCGGTGTAGTCAATTGATACTCGGAAATATTATCTTTCCTGTTTTTAACCGGTGTGCTCTTAATTGATGCATTATTACTTTCTGCAATGTCTTTCTTTTTCAAGTCCTCAGTTTCATCAGACACTCCAATCTTTCCAGACAGCTCTTCTTTTTGTTCATCTACCTTTTCTGTCATCTTCTGTTCTCTGGATGATTCTTTCCCTGCATCTTGTGAATCTGGTTTTGAACATCCGATTATAATTACACATAATGCAAATAACACTAAAACTATATATTTTTTCATTGATATATCCTCATCAAAGTATTATGAATGTTTGTATTGCTACTTCAACTGGGATTACAGAATTCTATTGTATTAATCGCAACACCCCTTTATAGAGGTATTGCATAATAACCCAACTTACTCTCCCTTTATCATCCCTATTGAGGTACAAATTGCACGATTTCCATTTCATAAATCAAATCGTCAAAATCATCATCAATCTCATGGTCATTGCAATTAAATCGATATTTATTCTCTTGAAGTTTCTCAATACAGATTGCACAACCCATATGCATCGATCGACAAAACTGCTTTGTTCCCGTTAGATCTGAACCATTACATATTAAAACCTTTCCTTTGTCAAGTTTAATACTTACTTCAAATTCTTCAGGAGATGAACCAAACCAAAAACTAAACCCCGGAAATCTTTTGGACGGCACTATTTGCTTTTCTCCATCAATATAGACATCACCCGAAAAATCCAACAAATGCAATACGATTGCTTGATTTATTATGGAATTAACCTCCTTGAATGTAAAGCGAATTGTGTATTTTCCTGGATTCAATAATTCGTAATATCTGCTAATTTGTTTCCCTTTGTATTCAATTTGTTTTCTTTCTCCAAACAAAACATGAAATGGTTTCATTAATTTACTCTCCTTAAGGTTTGAAATGCCTATATATATCAATCATATCGTGTTCCCAAGGCGTCACTGGCAAAAGATTGTCAAACTCATTTCCGCCACCCTTACTTCGCGGATTGATATGATGTAACTCCGTTGGATATAATTTCCCATCTAATTCTACAAGTGGTGCTCTTCCTTTTTTCATTAATTCCAAATTTGATAGAGAATAATTCTGCGAATTAAAATATGCCTCGTTTTTCCAATAGCGGCTTTTCACTGTTGACCAACTAGGAGCCTTCCCTTTTTTGGTAAGAGTAGTTATATCATTACCAACTTTCCATCCTTTCTTGACAGTTTTTGAAGAGTCGACTAAGTTTTCAATTTTATTTATAGTTTTAAGGGCTCTAACACTCTCACCTAATCCAGTAACAAACGGAATTAAATCTACTGTATCTGCAACCACACCAGCCCAATTCCATACGCTTCGAGGATTTGCTATTACTTCAGCAACACTCGCAACAAGAGAGACCACATCAAAGACTGTTTCCCATGCAGTACCTGTTTCGTCCATTCGTGTTACTGGGTTGTTTCCACAATACATAAACATATTGCACCCCAAAACACCTTGACCTGTGGAAACATATCCATCAGCATTAAGGAAACGCCCTGTCTCTGGGTCATAATAACGACTACCCAAGAAATAGAATCCTGTTTCAACGTCGTAATAATACCCACGGTATCTGATAGGATTGTACTGACCAATTGTGCCTGCTGATGTTCCAGTAATGGAAATAATTTTACCCCAAGCATCATATTTATATTCTACCACCAGTTGTCCGTTGGCATCATATATACCGGTAACATCACCCTGCATATTGAATTGGTAATAATACATGGTTCCGTTATATGAAAATCCGTACATTCTATCATTATCATCATAGAAATAAAAAATCTCAGTGGTACCGTTTGTACCAGTAGTCTTCTCACCATACATCACATCATCTATGATATGATATTTCGTAAATGTATTTCCTATGGTTTTTGATGTACGAATGCCTTCTTGGTCGTATGCATAGCGGATTGTTTTATCACCAATATTTACAATGTAGAGACTTCTACCAAATACCCACCTGAAATCCATAGCAGTACCATTGTTATAATGTAATGGATTTCCGATCTCATCATAGGTAATAGATTGACCATTATAAGATGTCATCAAATCAGCCCATGTCGGATCGTTGTATCCATATGTAATTGTCTTATTGGTGCTATGGTCTGTCTTTGTAAGTATGTTACCATTAGCATCATAGGTATAACTAATTCCACTTGTTAAATCTGACCCTACATAAGTTAACTGATTTTTACTATCATACTGATACACATAAGTCTCTACAACTTCATTTGTTGTAGCATTTGTCTTGGTATATGCAGTAATGTTTCCAACAGCATCATAGGTATATGAATAAGTATATCCATTCTCAGTAACAGTGTCAATCAGATAGCTTGTCGAACCATCTTCAAGAGTTTTAAAACCGTATGTAGTCGTAATTGCTGAATCTCCTGCATACAAGGTTCTTTCATCTTGACGTGCCAATTCATCATAATCATATCCTATTTTTTGCACATTATCTAATTTGACTCCATAAACAGCATCCGCAATCTGCCCTTTATTAATATCACCATAAAGGAACGTAGTCGTAAAATCATCTGTTGAAGTAGCAAAACGATACTTCTCCAGCAGGTTTTTCTGATTCAAGTATTTATACGACAACGTATACATAACTGTACTATCCCAATCTGGGGTCACCGTTTTATTCACTACTCTTCCAGATAAGTCATAGTTATAGTAAATAGTACCCAAATCATAGAAGCCACCTGGAGCACGTTCCGTAATATTACCATTTTTATTGTAATATATGTAATTATCGTTAATTCCCGATAATCGCCCCGTTTTATCGTAGAACATATTGTAAAACTCACCTGTTCCATATGTTACTTGCGAAAGATTGTTTCCACTACCATTCGTTGCGTAATCCGTTGCTTCAGAATGATACATATATGTTACAAGTGTGCGTGGAGTGGCTGTACTGTTTTTACGATTCAGTTGGATTGAAATATTACGTCCGAAAGAATCATAATTGAATGTATAAATTGTACCATTCGGTGTTTCAATAGTTTTGATTCTATCGTTTTCGTATGTATACTTATTCGTTGAACCTCCAGCGGACACTGATAATAAATTTCCGTTGCTAGAATCGTAAGTATAGTTCGTAACATTGTTGTTTGCATCTGTAACATTTGCCAAAGTTCCATCAAAATTATAGTTATAGTTGGTGGTATTATTTAATTCGTCTGTCGTTGAACTTAAATAGTTTCCATCAGAGGTGTATGTACTACTCGTAGTAACAGTGGCTTGTGTAACTGAGTTTTCCACGTATTGAGTAAAATACCATTTTTGATTTCCTGAGGTAGTGTCTTTGGTATTTTGCACCATTCCTTTGTTTAATTCTGTGCTGCCACCATTATTCAGGTCACGACCGTCAATTGCTTTAGTATAATCACTAATCTTCGACAGAATGTAAAAAGTTCCGTCGTCGTTATATTGCACTTTGAATTTCTGACTGTCAGATGTTGATGCTGCTGACAACACAATTTTAGCTTTATCTGCTGTTGAACCATTCTCAACTGTCAAATACTTGCTAGTATCGCTTTGTGGCTGAATATAATAAACATCCTCTTCTCCAGCAGAGATTAACTTCCAGCGAATTGAGTTGTTCTGTGTTGCGTATGTGCCATTAACCAAGCTTGTACCAGAAAATTTCATGGCGTTTCCTGTTGTAACATTTCTAATATAATAAATGCTACCATCAGCAACCTGTGTGCTATTATTTGATTCTGAAACAGTAGATGACAACACATTGCCATATTCATCATATGTGAAAGCGTACAACTGACCATAAGATGAATTTGCATACATTAACGCGTTAGTCGTCTCATCATAAGAATAACTGTATCTTGTACCACTAGGATTAAGCATTTGAGACAAGTTATTATTTTGGTAAGCAAAAGAAGCTTCCGTTTCTGACAATTCTTTGGTACTTACAACATTGCCGTTACTATCATATGTATAACTCTGCCCAAAAGACTCTTTACACACAAATGCTTCACTGAACATCCCAAACCATGCATTATAGTCATAATCAAAATACAAGGTGATACTAGAATAATCAATTGGAGCAATTAAGGTGCCACTTACAAATTGCCATTCATCCAAGGCATAATTAAAATCTAGAATATTTGATTTGTTTGTAAATGTAGCCTTGCCACTTGGACCTTCCATCTCAATACGGATTCTGAAGGTGGACTCTCCTCCTGCACCTGCCTTAGTTTCTCCAGTTGGTACAGAATATCCCACTCCCCATGAACCAAAGACAATTGAATCTCCTGCTTTTCCACTACAGTTTACAGTCTGACTTACACTACGTTTTTCATAAAATGAACCATTTATCATACAACAACTTGCTTCATAATAAGTAACTGAACCATCTGTCGCAACATTATTATTTCGTCTGTATGTCCAACTCGCACCCTCATTCATAAAGTAGTTGTCATTAAGATAATTGTAACCCTGATACAAATCTCCTAATTGAATATGAAGATCATCTAACCAAAACGTACCGGCGCCTTCAAAGTAACCGCCAATTACAATATAATAATGAACGTTATCGGCAACCTCAAAACGAGCTTGTGAAAGTAGCCAATCTTCTTCAAGAGTAGTAGTGATACCACCGGTAGTGCGTGCATGGATACCCCACTCATCATTTGGATCCTCTGCATATATAGAAAAACTGATTCCTTCAGGTGCCGGAAGTGTTTGACCTTTTGTGTTAATGAATGCGCCAACCGTGTACTTGTAGCCGCCTTTTAACACTCCTACATCATATACTACTGCACTATAACCACCATTTGTATTTGTCTGCTGTATTTTTAGTGAAGGAGCCTTATTTCTTCCAAATGTATTGTCTATTGACATACTGGTATTGTTTGAATTTGCCCTCAAATACCATTTTGATGAATTGCTGTAACTATCATTGTCATTTATATAAGTAGTTGGAGCTTGTATTGTTGTGGAAGCCGACAAGAGCTTATTCTCTTTACCCGAATTGCTTCCGCCAGGTGCACCATAAGCATAATACTCTGCCGTATCAGAAATATTGTTCACTACACCTGTTGTCTTGCCAAAGTTGTCAAACTGGTAGGTTTGATTGATTGTATTATCACAATTGCTTGTAATAACAGTATTATTGTGTTTATACACAAAATCGTAATCCGTATTCAGTACGTTGTTATTACCATAGAATTCTAACGAACTTGTATACAGGTGACCGAAAACGAGATTATACACCATTTTTGTATAAGTTCCATCAGGACTGGTTACTTGATATAATCCATTACTTCCATAGCTAAATGTTGTACTTTTAGAATCTGCATACTGAATTTTGGTCAAATTTGCGTTTCCATCATATGTAAAAGTTACAACCTTGCTTGCCGGATTTGTAATTGAACTCACATTGCCTGCAGAGTTGTAGCTGAACGTATAAGCCCTACTTGCACCATCAGTAATACTTGAAATTCTTGAACTCGAATCATAGTTCACAGTGATATGATTACCAAAGGTATCATCCATTCGCCCAAGTTTACCGTCACTACGGAAATATGTTTTATTTTTCCCCTTATCAGTGATTAAATAACCTCCACTATATACAGAGGAATCTCGTGTCAAGGTGTATCCCAGTCCATCCTCGTCTTCCCATTCTGATGCAGAAGTTTCTCCGTAAAAATAATGTTCCGTTCCATCGGAGTCGATCAAATAGTACGAGTACCCTGGTATTGACGAAGTACATATTTTCATATTATAATTTGTCTTCCATCCGCGTCCCAAATTGTTCGAATTAGCAGTACGACTGCTGGAATCATAAAACGCTGAGATAGAAACAGGCATACGGTTTCCTGAAATACCTGTGATATTTTGTGTAACCAACAAGTTACCGTTAAAATTATTGACTGCTGCTGTACCATTGCGTCCAGCAGTCATCGTTGTATATGTCCAGTAATCTTCCACACCCTTTGTGTCTCTGTAATAATATGTAAAGCACGGGTCTGAATTTCTCATAGAATTATCACTGTCATAAAATCGCATATATCTTTCCGTTTCCGGAAGATCTTCACCTCGAAGCATAATCCCTCTGTTCACACTTTCACCGGTAGCCCATCTCTGTGCAATCTTAGTAATATCGAAAGAATAAAGTTGATTATGGCTTGATGTTGAACTATCATTTAGAATCATAAAATCCGCGTCTTCATAGTCATAATCAGGAACATCATCTCCATAAAGTACCATATTACGCGATAAATCGTTTTGATTCCAATCGGTGGTAATCTCATGTGCCGAAATCGTCAGATTGCTTGAACAAGTAGATATTCCCGCACGGTAACTAATTAAATTCAATTCGGCTTTAATAATTCTGCAGGATTCGCTAATGTTATTAGGCAATGGAACATAAACCAAAGCATATACAGGTGTGCTACGGAACTGTCCTACCTTTAGCCACAAATTATTATTATTGGCCTCTAATGCATTATATAGCTCGTCTGTTTTATCAAAAAGAACTCCGGTTGCATCCTTGACCGCACTTGCAGCTTGTTCTGTCACAACAGTAGGGTCTATCGTTACCGGATAAACACGTTCACGTGCATTTAGCCATTCTGAATCTGCTGTTAATGTTAACGTAAATCCTTTCTTGGTTTTTTCAATAGCAACATCAATATCGCCAGAAAATACACCATTGGCATCATACATAAATGGTTTATCCATGGTATAAACGGCATCTTCAATATTATCTTCAGCAAAGAATGAGATAGAGCCATCGCTGTTTTCCTGATAAGTTAATTTCTTCACATGATAATCAAATGTAAATTCATGCTGTGCCGCTTTTGACTTTAAGATAATATCTTCCTTAACAGAACTTGCATCTATTATATATTGTAAATCTACATCTGGAAGGATTTCTTTATATACAACCCCACCATTTACATTATTTAAAGAAACTTTCGTTGCAGTACCAGTCACAGGTTCTACTGCTTCCGCTGACACTTTGTTAGCATTTGCAAGTGCCCAATTAATTTGATACTTACCTGAGTTTAACGAAACAAGTTTCTTGTTTTTTGCTTTGTTAGAGAACTTAATATTAAAAGAATTTTTCTTATTTTCCAACACAGCATTGCCGTCATTGTCAGAAGTTATGTCTAAAGAGTTGTCGATATCCACCCACTCATTATTCTCACGATAATGAACTTGTTCCGGGTATACAGCATACAAATAACTTCCGTCACTCATTAAAAATGTTTTGGTGTCAGCCGAACGCTCAGATTCTATTTCGCTGACAATTTCAGTTTCCTCTTGCTTCACATCGGATACATCACTTGTAGTTGAGCTTTCTGTTTTACTCGTGCCAGATGCATTTGATATTATTGGAATCGATGTGACAATTGTGCTCACACATAAAATGCAAGCTAAAATCTTTGATAATTTTTTCCTCATTTGTTTACCGCCTCCTTTAAGATCTAATAAATTCATTCCCTGTTTCTAGTCATGTGCTTTGTACGCATTCCCTCCTTTTTTGATAGACCACTTATTAATACAACAATTCGTATAAACTAACGGGTGACAAAAATGTACTGTTGTAATACTCTGAGTTTTTCTAAACTTTTTGTAAACTTTTTCCGTACATAACCAAATTTGTTGAAAACATCTTTATTTTCTTTTATAATAGTTGCTTAGGAGGGATTTACTTATGATTAAAATTATTTCAGACAGTACTTGTGACTTATCAAAAGATTTAATTGAAAAATATGATATCGCAATACTGCCATTACACATTCATTTAGGAGAAGAAGAATACCAGGATGGTGTTACTATTACACCTGATGAAATTTATACATGGGCTGATGCTAACAACACAACGCCGAAGACATCGGCGGCTTCTATGATTGAAGTCATTGATATGTTTGAGCCTTATATTAAAAATGGCGATGAGATCATTAGTTTTTCTATTTCAAGCAGCATGTCAGCAAATAATAATGTAATGCGTCTCGCTGCCGAAGACTTGGAAGCAGAGGATCAGATTCATATTATTGACTCTGCAAACCTTTCCACCGGAATTGGTCTTCTTGTAATTGAGGCCGCTATTATGGCAAAGGAAGGCAAGTCTGCAGATGAAATTGTTGCTAGGATTGAAGAATTAAAGCCTTTAGTAAGTGCAAGCTTTGTAGTAGATACACTCACTTATCTTCATAGAGGTGGTCGCTGCAGCGGTGTTGCCGCTTTGGCTGGTGGTGTATTGAAGTTGCATCCAAAGATTGTGGTTGAAAACGGCAAAATGGATGCAAGCAAAAAATACCGTGGAAAAATGGGCATGGTTATTAAATCTTATGTGCAAGACATGGAAGAAGATTTAAAGAATGCAAAGAAAGACCGCGTGTTTATCACACATTCCGGATGCGACCAAAGTATTATTGACGAAATTTATGGATATTTATCGGATTTAAATTTATTCGATGAGATTTTAATTACTCGCGCAGGTGGTGTAATCTCCAGCCATTGCGGACCTGGAACACTTGGTGTGTTATTTATTAAAAACTCATAATTTATTGGAGTAAATATAGCATGAAAAAAGAAAATAAAAAGTTAGCACAGGAACAACGTGCGGCCCAGCGAAAAAAGGAAGCACGTAGAAATTTAATCAAAAATATATTCACAGTTGGAATTCCTGCTTTAGCAGTTGTGGCTCTTGTAGTTTTGATTATCTGGGATCCATTTTCAAAAGTTACGGGAAATAATTTGTTTACCGGTTCCAATACGGAGTCTACATCATCCGATAAGACTTCGACTAACAATAACAAAACAGAAAGTACAGAAGGCACATACACACCAAAAGCTTTGGATAAAAAGCTCACCTATTATGCGGATATCAAAATTAAAGACTATGGTACCATTACTGTAAAACTTGACCAGAAATCTGCACCTATCTCTGCAGCAAACTTTGTGGCACTTGCAGAAGATGGGTTTTATGACGGATTAACCTTCCACCGCATTATAGAAGGTTTCATGATGCAGGGTGGAGACCCTGATGGAAACGGTACCGGCGGCTCTGACAAAAATATTGTAGGTGAATTTACCGCAAATGGTTATAACAACAGTTTATCTCATACAAGAGGTGCTATCTCTATGGCTCGTTCGGGGGCAATGAACAGCGCCAGCTCACAATTCTTTATTGTGCATGAAGACAGTACACATCTTGATGGCCAGTATGCTGCTTTTGGTTATGTGACAGAAGGTATTGAAATTGTAGATAAAGTCTGCGAGGATTCTAAGCCTACCGATGACAATGGTACAATTAAAGCTGATGAACAACCGATTATTACATCCGTTACAATACGAACAAAATAAACATTTTAAGTAACCTTCTATGGAATTTTATTACAATTTTTATAGAAGGTTGTTTTTTTTGTAAAAAGTCATATAATTATATATACACTACATAAGAGGTTGATAGATGATGGATAAACAAAAGAAGAAAAAAATTATAATTATTGCTTCAATCGCATTTTTATTATGCGCGATTGCCAGTGTTTTTGCAGTGTGGAAGCTTAATAAATATCACTTGGAATTAAGTGTTTCTGAAAAAACCATTACCATAGAATATGGTGTGGATAAAATGCCTGAGATAACAGCATTATGCAAAGGTACTCTTATTAATAGGAAGGGAACACCTGTAAAGACCACAATGAAGGGTGAATTAGACCTGCAAAAATTAGGAGAATATCAGGTGACCTTTGTTTCTAAATATAAGGACATGACCATATCAGAGAAACGTACCATTATTATAACAGATACACTTGCACCAGAGATTCAATTGGTATCCAGCCCGGAATATTATACCAATCCATCTATGGCATATGTAGAGGAAGGATTTTCGGCAAGGGATAATTACGATGGTGATATCACTTGTCAAGTAGTAAGTATTGAAAAAGATGGAATTGTAACCTACACCGTATCCGATTCTTCCGGTAATACTGCTACTGCAGAACGAAAAATTATCTATAAAGATGTGATTGCACCGGTCATTACATTGACAAATGGGACTAGTATTTCTTTAAACAGAGGAAAAGATTTTGTTGATCCGGGATTTAAAGCTGTTGATGAATGTGACGGAGATATCTCAGCTTCCGTTACGGTGGAAGGAACCGTCGATGGTCATACATATGGAACATATACTTTGACATATCGAGTAACGGATTCCTCCGGAAATGTTGGTGAAGTGAAACGAACCGTACGAATTGCAGATTTGACTGCTCCGGTAGTCACACTAAAAGGGGAACAAAGTACTTATATTAAAGTAGGAACTGCTTACACAGACCCTGGATTTACTGCTTCCGACAACATCGATGGGGATATGACTGCAAAAGTGAGTGTAACCGGTAGTGTAGATACATCAAAGATGGGGATTAATACCATTACCTATCAAGTAACTGATTCTTTTGGAAATAAAACTACTGCTACCCGCACCGTGTATGTATATCAGAAGCAAATGATTGCCAATCCGATTAATCCGGGAAACAAGGTGGTGTATCTGACCTTTGATGATGGGCCAAGTAGATATACCTCCCGACTGTTGGATATTCTTGATAAATATGGAGTAAAGGCCACATTTTTTGTTACCAATCAATTTCCTAAATATCAATATATGATTGGAGAGACACACAGACGTGGCCATACAATTGCACTACATACTTTAACTCACAGGTATGAAGTTTTGTATAAAAATGAAGCCGCTTACTACAATGATTTAGAAGCAATCAAAAATATTGTTGTAAATCAAACAGGAGTGACTCCTACTATTGTGCGTTTCCCTGGTGGAACTTCGAATACAGTTAGTAGAAAATATTGCAAGGGAATTATGTCATCCTTAATAAAATCTATTTCTTATCACGGATTCCTATACTGTGATTGGAATGTAAGCAGCGGAGATGCCGGCGGAGCAAAAACAGTGACCGCAATATCCAACAATGTAATTAACGGTATAAAAAAGAAAAATGTATCGGTTGTTTTGCAGCATGATATCACCTCTGCCAGTGTAGATGCTGTTGAAACGATTTTGTTCTGGGGAATTCAAAATGGTTACACATTTTTACCGATGTCAGAGACAACACCGATGGTACATTTTAAACCATTAAATTAAATAAATGTATACAAAAATGCAGGTACTCAATTGTGCACCTGCATTTTTTAACACCCCCAGTAGGAATCGAACCTGCAACTAGCCCTTAGGAGGGGCTTGTTATATCCATTTAACTATGAGGGCTTATTATATATTTTCTTGTATAACATATACGCACACGAGGATGTTCCTATCACATCCTCGCGGCGTTTTTATCATTATCTGATTTCAGTCTTTCCACCCATATATGGTCTTAAAGCTTCCGGAATTCTTACGCTTCCATCTGCCTGTAAGTTGTTTTCTAAGAATGCAATCAACATTCTAGGTGGAGCAACTACCGTATTGTTCAATGTATGAGCAAAGTATTTCTTGCCATCTGCACCTTTTACACGAATACCAAGTCTTCTTGCTTGTGCATCACCTAAGTTTGAACAGCTACCAACTTCAAAATATTTCTTTTGTCTTGGTGACCAAGCTTCCACGTCACATGATTTCACTTTAAGGTCGGCCAAATCACCTGAACAACATTCTAATTGACGAACTGGAATATCTAATGTACGGAATAATTCAACTGTGTATCTCCACATCTTTTCATACCAGTCCATACTTTCTTCCGGTTTACATACCACAATCATTTCTTGTTTTTCGAACTGGTGAATACGGTAAACACCACGTTCTTCAATACCATGAGCTCCTTTTTCTTTGCGGAAACATGGTGAGTATGACGTTAATGTCTGTGGTAGTTGTTCCTCATCTAACATTTGGTCAATAAATTTACCAATCATGGAATGTTCACTCGTACCAATTAAGTATAGATCCTCACCTTCGATTTTGTACATCATGTTTTCCATTTCAGCAAAGCTCATAACACCTGTAACAACGTTACTACGAATCATGAAAGGTGGAATACAGTAAGTAAATCCTTTATCAATCATAAAATCGCGAGCATATGCTGTCATTGCTGAATGTAATCTAGCAATATCTCCCATTAAATAATAGAATCCATTACCAGCAACTCTGCCAGCAGCATCCAAATCAATACCATTAAATTTGCTCATGATTTCTGTATGATATGGAATCTCGAAATCAGGAACAACAGGTTCGCCAAACTTTTCTAATTCCACATTTTCACTGTCATCCTTTCCAATTGGAACAGATGGGTCGATGATGTTTGGAATGGTCATCATAATTGTCTTGATTTTTTCTTCTACTTCTTTTTCTTCTTTAGAAAGCTCTTCTGTTCTTCCTGCATTTGCCGCTACCTGTCTCTTGTACTCTTCTGCTTCTTCTTTCTTTCCTTGAGCCATGCAAGCGCCTATCATTTTAGATATTTTATTTTTTTCTGCTCTTAAAGCTTCTACTTCTTGCTTAATTTCTCTGTTTCTTAGGTCTAGAGCAATAACCTCATCTACTAAAGGTAGCTTGTTATCCTGAAATTTATTTTTAATATTCTGTTTTACTACCTCAGGATTTTCTCTTAAAAAACGAATGTCTAACATATTATGTCCTCCTCATACTCTATTTCATGTTTTCTAAATTAAAACCTAATGTTTCTTGGAAAATAGCATTATCCAATGATTCTGCTTCTTCTTCCGAAAGTTCAATATAACTTTCACCCTTTACAATCTCTTTCACGTAATTATAGCATCCTTCTCGACTATGCATAGAATTAATGATATAGCCACTATTGTTTCCGTCTAATAAAGTGATTGCAAAACTGAGTTTTCCACCCATTTCATTAAAAGCATCATATTTTACAATTCCAACCTTTTGGAAGTTAGACATCATTTCTTCATTAATTTTTCGAATCGCCTGTCGATTTTTTATTGTCATTTCTGTAAGATTATCTAATTCCTCAAAACGTTCGAAAATACTGTCCTCTAAAGTTCTTCCATCTTTACCTTTCATGAAAGAATTGTAACTGAACTTTAATCTATTATATTTCATATTTGCATTAATTACTAGGATAAATAATACTACAACTAATACAAATAAAGCAATAATTAATATTTCTATTTTGCTTTCCATTATTATTTCCCCTTTTTTCCTACTAATTCTGCGCTGTAGACATTAATAAATCGAATATACGTTCGAGTTCTGCATTGGAATAATATTCAATTTCAATTTTTCCCTTACCATTGCCTTTTTGATTTACACTAACCTTTGTTCCGATTACAGAAATCATTTTTTCTTCTAAATCCTTGTAGATAAAAGAATTTTCAACAACTTTTTTTTCTTTTTTCTGTTTTGGATTTTTCATTTGACGGATAATATTTTCTACATCACGCACACTTAATTTTTCATCGAAGATTCTGGTAGCCAGATTATACTGCTCTTCCTTATCTTCAATTGCGAGCAAAGCTCTCGCATGTCCGGTAGAAATCATCTCATCAATAATCATTTGTTGAATTTTTTCATCCAACTTTAATAAACGCATAGAGTTAGTCACCGCAGTTCTGCTCTTTGATACGCGCTCTGCGACTTCGTCCTGTTTCAACTTGAACTCCGTAAGAAGCTTTTTATAAGCCATAGCTTCTTCAATTGGATTTAAGTTCTCTCTCTGAATATTTTCAATTAATGCAATTTCTACAACTTCTTGCTCAGAATATTCTCTTACAATGACAGGTACTTCCTTTAAACCTGCCAATTTAGCTGCTCTCCAACGACGTTCGCCGGCGATAATTTCATAATAATCACCCTTTTTCTGAACTAATAAAGGCTGAAGTACACCAAATTGTCTGATAGAATCCGCCAATTCAAGTAAGGCATCCTCTTCAAAATGTCTACGTGGTTGTTCTCTATTTGGTTCAACTTTACTTATTTTCACCATTTGCTCCTCATGAACGACCTTTTCAACTACCTTTTCAACTACTTTTTCTACTACCTTTTCCTCAGTCTTCTTAGCCGGAGCTACTTTTTTTCCTTCTGGAATTAAACTATCTAATCCTTTTCCAAGGCCTGCTCTTTTAACTGCCATTATTCTTCTCCTTTATTAATCACTTCTTCAGCTAACAACATGTAACTTTCTGCACCTGCCGACTTTGGGTCGTACAAATTAATTGGTAATCCGTAGCTTGGTGCCTCTGCAAGACGAATATTTCTCGGAATAATTGTCTTATAAATAGTTTGATTTAAATTATCCTTTACATTTTCAACCACCTGCAAGGATAAATTAGTTCTTGCATCATACATTGTAAATACAACGCCTTCTATCTCCAAATCCGGATTTAAACGCTCTTTTACTAAATCAATTGTATGTATTAACTGACTCAATCCTTCCAATGCATAATATTCACATTGAATTGGTACTAAGACAGTATCTGCCGTAGTCATGGCATTAATTGTAAGTGTATTTAAAGAAGGAGGACAGTCTATAATAATAAAATCATAATTGTCGCGTACCTTTTCTACCTCTTCATGTACAATAAATTCCTTGTTTTCAACACCAATTAACTCAATTTCTGCCGCAGATAAGTCTACATTTGCTGGTAAAACATCAAGATTTTCGATTGCATCCTTGCAAATTACCTCTTCGATGCCAACTTCACCAAGAATTAAGTCATAAATCGTATACTCAACACCGTTTTTATCAATACCTAGCCCACTTGTCATATTTCCTTGTGGATCCATATCAATCGAAAGAACTTTCTTTCCATGTGCAGCTAAACATGACGATAAATTAATAGATGTAGTTGTTTTTCCTACGCCACCTTTTTGGTTGGCAACTGCTATAATTCTTCCCATAATTATTTCCCCTTTGATATTACGCAATAATAACGCAATGTAACTCAAGAGGCTTCGCCTCTTTCGTTCTGTGCATTCGCACTATAAAAATAATAAAACCCAATTGCTTACATGCAAGCATGAAGCCCTTGGTTTTATTATTTTTGCACTGCTTATTGCTTATAGTATACTATGTTTCACGTGAAACATCAATTCGTTTTAGAAACTTTTTTATAAAAAAAGAGAAAATGTTTCACGTGAAACATTTTCTCATAATGTTATCCTAATGGTTCTTTTGCAGGTAAACCTGCTTTTCTAGGATATTTCTTATTTGTATTAGCTATTTTTCTTATTTTTACAAAAGAACGACCAATTTCTGTGCCTGGTAATTGGAATTTAACCACATTTTCTATTTTTCCACCTAGAATTTTAACAGCTTTCTTCGAATTTCCCAATTCTTCATCTATTTCACCAGATTTATATGGTACAAACATTCCATCAACACTTACATACGGTAAACAATATTCTGAAAGGGTAGAGAGATTAGCAACCGCGCGGGATACACATAAGTCAAACTTTTCTCTGTATTCCGTTTGTTTCGCGTAATCCTCAGCACGCCCGTGTATTGTTTTTATATCGGTTAGTCCTAATTCAGCAATTACTTCATTTAAAAAGTTGATTCTTTTGTTAAGAGAGTCGAGCAGTACAACCTTTAAATGTGGAAATGCAATCTTTAGTGGAATTCCCGGAAAACCTGCTCCAGTTCCCACATCTATAACACTTTCTACGCTTTCCATATCGATTGCCTTCACAATAGATAAACTATCTACAAAATGTTTTTCATTTACTTCCTCATATTCAGTGATACCGGTTAGATTCATAACCTTATTCCATTCAACAAGAAGTTCATAGAATTTATCAAATTGTTGCTTTTGTTTATCTGTTAAGGTAATACCGAGTTCATTTAATTTACTTTCAAAAATCTGACTCATAATGTTCCTTTCTTAGCAGTCGACTCAAGAGCCTATAGCTCATTGCTATCGTGTACCTGTTTTCTGTAAGATTCCAGATATACAAGTAACACGGAAATGTCAGCAGGAGACACCCCAGAAATACGTGATGCCTGTCCAATAGAGATAGGGCGGTACTGTTTTAATTTCTGTACAGCTTCTATACGAAGGCTCTTTATCACATCGTAATCTATGTCATCAGGAATTCTCTTTGTTTCCAACTTTTTAAATTGTTCTACTTGTTTTTGTTGACGCTTTATATATCCGTCATATTTTATATTTATATCTACCTGCTCGATTACTTCTTTATATAACTTATCCACAGCTTTCTGTGAGTTATCCTCATAATTCATGCATTTACATGCACAAATGTTCATAAGATCTCGATTTTTATCGATTGGAGATAGTGCTTCATATGATAATTCAGGTCTTCTAATCAATTCCGCAAGAGTAGTACCGGAATTTAATGGTGTACTTTCATATTTTAACAATAATTCCTGTACTTCTTTATTTGCTCCTATATTTGTGTGTTCTAGTCGTTCTATCTCAGATAAAATAATCTCTTCTTTGTCTAATAAATACTGATATCTTTTATCTGAAATTAATCCTACATCATGACCAAGCTTCGTTAATCTCTGGTCTGCATTGTCTTGACGAAGCAGGAGACGATATTCAGCACGTGATGTCATCATTCGATATGGCTCATGACTTTCCTTGGTAACCAAATCATCAATAAGTACACCTATATAAGCTTCTGAGCGGTCAATTACAATCTGCTCACGGCCCAATATCTTAAGAGCAGCATTAATTCCAGCTACTAAGCCCTGCGCCGCAGCCTCCTCATATCCGGAGCTTCCGTTAAACTGTCCACCACTATACAAGCCTTCAATCTTTTTAAATTCTAGAGTGGGAGAGAGCTGTCTTGCATCAATGCAATCATATTCAATCGCATATGCATTTCTTACAATTTTTGCATTCTCAAGACCGGCGACACTTCGATACATTGCATATTGTACATCTTCCGGCAAAGAACTAGACATTCCTCCAATATACATTTCGTTGGTATCAAGACCTTCTGGCTCAATAAATACTTGATGTTGGTTTTTATCTGCAAATTTCACCACTTTATCTTCGATAGAAGGGCAGTAGCGAGGACCTGTTCCCTCAATCATACCTGAGAAGAGAGGAGAACGGTGCAGATTTTCTTTAATAATTTCATGTGTTTTTTCATTTGTATAAGTTAACCAGCAAGATGCCTGTTCTATCTGAACATCTTGCGGATTGGTTGTAAACGAAAATGGCACTACACGTTCATCACCAAATTGTTCCTCCATTTTTGAAAAATCAATGGAACGTTTATCAATTCTGGCAGGAGTACCTGTTTTAAATCGATACATTTCAATTCCAAGACTTTTTAATGAATCAGTCAAATAATTTGCGGCTTGGAGTCCATTTGGTCCGGTTGCATTACTAATTTCACCGTAAATGCATCTTGCTTTTAAATAAGTTCCTGTACATAAAATAGCAGCCTTACATTTGTAAGTTGCACCCGAATAAGTACGGACACCGATTACCTTTCCATCTTCTGTAAGAATATCCGTAATTTCTGCTTGCTTTATTTCCAGATTGTCTTGATTTTCCAAGACTTTTCTCATGGTTTTCGTATAATTTGCCTTATCTGCCTGTGCACGCAAAGAGTGAACAGCAGGACCTTTCGATTTATTCAGCATTTTTGACTGAATAAATGTCTGGTCAATTACTTTGCCCATTTCTCCGCCCAAAGCATCGATTTCACGAACCAAATGTCCCTTTGAGCTTCCCCCTATATTTGGATTACATGGCATAAGCGCAATACTATCAACACTGACGGTAAAAACAATTGTTTTCAATCCAAGTCGAGCAGAAGCGAGAGCAGCTTCACAACCTGCGTGTCCGGCACCAATAACCACCACATCTACTTCATCTCTATTTTCCCATACAGAATTTGCTGAATATTTCATTTACTAAATCTTCTCCTATCGTTTCTCCGGTAATACTTCCTAAAGATTCATAAGCATCTAACAAATCAATCGAATAGAAATCTTCCGGCATATCATTATCTATACTAACAATTACCTTTTGTAAACTGTTATAAGCATCCTGAATTGCAGCTTTATGTCGCATATTTGTGATATAAACTTCGTCATTGAAGGATAGTTCACCATGAAAGAACATATTTTTAATGATTTCTTCAAATTCTTGAATTCCTTGTTCTTCTTTTGCAGAAATTGACACAATCGGTTTATCAATAATTGATTTTACCATATCCTTTGTAATAACTGTAGCCAAATCTGATTTATTTAAAAGAATAATTGTCTTTTTATCACGTATCAATTCTATAATATCATAATCATTTTGATCAAATTCGCGCGATGCATCCACAACATATATAACCAAATCTGCTTCATTTGCATATGTTTTCGCCTTATCAACACCAATTTTTTCTACAATATCCTCTGTATTTCTAATACCTGCAGTATCCATAATGTTTAAACTTACTCCATTTAAATTAATGGCTTCCTCCAAAACATCTCGAGTCGTTCCTGCAATATCCGTTACAATTGCACGTTCTTCACCTACTAAAACATTTAATAATGAAGATTTTCCTGCATTTGGCTTACCTACTATAACAGTTTTAATACCTTCTTCAATAATTCTTCCATTATCAGAACTCTTTAAGAGTAAATCTAATTCAACTATTAATTTATCAACAGTTAATCTTAATGTTTCCCCATAACCATCTACACTGATATGTTCCGGATCATCCAAAGCTGTTTCTATAAATGCGGTGTGATAAATGATTTGTTCACGAATTTCCTTAATCTTTTTCTGTACATTTCCTTTTAATTGACTGACAGAGCTTTTTAAAGCGTATTCATTTTTTGAATTGATAACATCAATCACAGCCTCTGCCTGAGATAAATCAATTTTTCCATTCAAAAATGCCCGTTTTGTAAATTCACCTGGCTCTGCAGGTCTTGCACCTGCTTTTATCACTGTTTCTAAAATTCTTTTTACAACATAGACTCCACCATGGCAATTGATTTCTACCGTATCTTCACCGGTAAAACTGTGTGGACCTTTCATTACCATTACAAGAACTTCATCAATCGTTTCATCACCATCCACAATATAACCATAATGAATTGCATGGTCTTTTAAAGTTTTTCCTTTATATACTTTTTGGATAATATTTAAAGACTCTTCTCCGCTAATTCTAACAATACCTATTCCGGAATTGGACATAGCAGTAGCAATAGCAGCGATTGTATCCTTTCTCATAACTTTCCTCCACATATCAAAGAAGCACTTTCAATCAAAAGTGCTTCCAAAAATTATTTTCTATTTAATGTAACAACAACGCGTCTGTAAGGTTCTTCACCTTCACTATGTGTAGATACATATTTATCTGCTTGAAGTGCTGAGTGAATGATTCTTCTTTCATAAGGATTCATTGGTTCTAATGAAACTGACCTTTTTGTTCTTTTTACCTTGTGTGCAATGTTCTTTGCAAGGTTTTCCAATGTTTCTTTTCTTCTTTGGCGATAATTTTCTGTATCTAATTTTACTCTCACATATCCATCTTGCATTTTATTTGCAACACGATTTGTTAGGTATTGGAGTGAATCTAATGTTTGTCCTCTTTTTCCAATGAGGATTCCCATATTGTCACCTTCCATATTAATACTTAAAGAACCATCTTCATCAATTTCAGATGTTAATGTAACTTCCATACCCATTGTTTTAAGTACATCTGTCAAGAATTTTTCACAAGCTTCTTTTGTCTGTGGTTCAACTTCTGCAAGTTTTTCTTCTGTCTCAGCAACTTCTTCGTTTGATTCTTCTACAACTGGAATAGCTTCTTCTTTTACTTCTTCCTGTTTAGGTTCTTCAACTACTTTTTTCGCTTCTTTTTTAACTTCTTTTTTATTTTCTTTCTTTTCTTGCTTTTTCCAAGCCTTAATTACTGCTTGTTTTGCACCGATTCCTAAGAATCCTGCACTTCCTTTTTCAATTACTTCAACTTCAACATCTGTACTTGCAAGTCCAAGTTGGATACATGCTTCCGTAATTGCTTCTTCTACTGTTTTTTTAGAAACTGTGATAATCTCCATAATGGCCTCCCTATTTATTATTTCTGCTATTATAATCTCTAACCATGTTAGCTTTTGATGCTAAACTTCCTGCTTTTGCACTATTGTTGGTAGAGGTTTTTTCCTGCTCAACAGCTTCGGCTTTAATTTCTTCTAATTTCTTTGTATACATCTGAGCCATGCTGTTTACTTTACTTGGATTTACTTCTTTTTTATTGGCATTTTTCTTTGCTGCCTTTTTCATGTTTTCTTCAACTAATACATCGATTGATTTCTTATCAAGTACTTTATTAATTACAATCTGTTGAACAATTCTTACAACAGCACTTACGATCCAATACATACCAAGAACAATCTGCATTGAAAAACATAAGAATACTGACATAATCGGCATAACATTCATCATAGTATTCATTTGTTGTGCCATTGCATTTTCTTCTTGTTTTTTATCGCCATTTCTTGATTTCATCATGTTTTGTGAAATCTTACCACTCAACCATTGTGTAAAACCAGCTAATACAGGAATTAAAATAGCAACAATAATAAGCCATGTTTCCCCTGATTTTAAAAGGGTAGAAGGAGTAGCTGCTAAATTAACTTCATTTTTCTTCCCGTAATTTTCATATCCTGATACTACAACACCCATAAATTTATATATTTTATCAGGTTGTACTCTTTGCACATGTTCAGGAATATTTCTTATTACAGGCCATAATGCAAATAAGAATGGTAACTGAATCAAAGAACCAAGACATCCTCCGGTAGGAGATGTGCCGTACTTTGTATAAATCAGTTTTGTTTCTTCTTGCATCTTAAGCATAGATGCCTGGTCATTCTTTCCTTTATACTTATTCTGAATTGCCTGAATCTCAGGATTCATAACAGCTGATATTCTTGAAAACTTTTGCTGTTTGATTGTGAAAGGAAGTAACAATGTGTAAACAATAATTGTAAACACGATTGTACTTATAACAATATTTAAACCAACATCTGTAATACCAATTGAATAAAAGCATTCAAAAATGAAATTCATAATTTTTCCGAATATATCGGCAATAAAATTAATCATCTTTTTTCCTCCATTATTTATTAAGGTACAGGGTCATATCCACCTTTTGAAAAAGGATTACAACGTAAAATTCTCCAAACTGTAAGAAGCCCACCTTTAAAAGCACCATATTTTTCAATTGCCTGCAAGCCATACTCCGAACAAGTTGGAATATACTTACATGTCGGTGCAGACTTCATACCCGATATATATTTTCTATAAAACTTAATGAGCCCTATTAGTACCTTTTTCAATTTTAATTCTCCGTTAAATCATCTATAATATTATGAAGTTTTCCCAAATGGAGTAGTGCACTTTCGATTTCTTTATATGTTCTTTCTTTTGCATTAGTTCGTGCAACCACAACAATATCTAATCCATTTTGAAAATTACTTTCTTGTAGTCTATAGCTTTCTCGAATTAATCTTGTGATACGATGTCTAACAACACTATTACCTACTTTTTTACTTACTGAAATACCTAAGCAATTTTCCTGTGTGTTATTTTCTAACACATACATTACCAAATACTTATTTGCATAAGATTTTCCTTTTTTATATACAATTTGAAAATCCTTGTTTTTCATTATTTAAACCCCATTTTTATATAGAAGAAAAGGCCACATATATGCGGCCTACGCTGATAATACCTTTCTTCCTTTTGCTCTTCTAGCAGATAAAACTTTTCTTCCGCCAGGTGTACTCATTCTTGCTCTAAATCCATGAACCTTTGATCTAGATCTCTTTTTTGGTTGGAATGTCATTTTCATTGATATCCACCTCCTTGATTCTTTTCAAACCTATATATCATATTCATATAAGTATACGTTCTCATACCACGCCTAATTATATTAAATAAAAAGCTCTACGTCAAGGTAAAGTTATCCACATTTTTTCCACAAAATGTGGATAAGTGCCGTTTTTTATGTGGATAACTTGTGGATTAAATTTTTTTATTGCCAATTTTTCCATATTTTATCAAGTTTTTTATGTGGATAAAGTTATCCACATTTAATAATCATTGCTAATATTTTGTTTTTGATGTAAAATATTATGGAGATATTGTCGTATTATATCTTATTAGTATAAGTAGGAGTTTTTTTGTAATGAATTTAGTAAAGGAAAAATGGGATGAAATTATCCATAAATTAAAGATAGAATATGATATTTTGGATGTATCCTTTAAAACTTGGATTATGCCTCTCGAAGTATGCGATATTAAGGAAGATGTTGTTTTTATAAAAGTTCCCCTTAAAGCTTACATAGATATTATAACTAAAAAATATTTATTATCGCTGAAGGTTTGCATCGCTGAAGTTATTGGACAAGAATATGATGTTCAATTAGTTGCAGCAGAAGATTTTATTGAAGAATCTGTATCAGAATCTTCCTATAATAATAAGGTAAATAAAAATGATATTTTCGAACAGGCAAATTTAAATCCAAAATATACATTTGATACATTTGTAGTTGGTAAAAATAATAACTTTGCCCACGCTGCTTCTTTAGCAGTTGCTGAATCACCGGGTGAAATTTATAATCCACTCTTTTTATATGGAGGAGTTGGACTTGGTAAAACTCACTTAATGCATTCAATAGCACACTTTATATTAGAAAGAGATCCGTCAAAGAAAATACTTTATGTTACAAGTGAAACATTTACCAATGAACTGATTGATGCTCTGAAAAGTGGTAAAACAAGTGGCGGTAATGAATCAGCAATGACATCATTTAGAGATAAATATCGTAATATAGATGTTTTGCTGGTTGACGATATCCAATTTATAATAGGAAAAGAAAGTACACAGGAAGAGTTTTTCCATACATTTAATCATTTGCATAGTTTAGGTAAACATATCATTATCTCCAGTGATAAACCACCAAAAGATATTGAAACATTAGAAGCCAGACTACGCACTCGTTTTGAATGGGGATTAATTGCTGATATTTCTTCACCTGATTATGAAACCAGAATGGCTATTCTTCGAAAGAAGGAAGAATTAGATGCACTTCAAAGGTATCATATTCCTAATGAAGTAATGCAATATATAGCAACCAATGTTAAATCCAACATTCGAGAACTGGAAGGTTCCCTCAATAAATTGATTGCTCTTCATAAACTGAAAAAAGAAGATATTAATATTACTTTAGCTGCAGAAGCTTTAAAAGATATTATTTCTCCTAATGAAAGTAGACAAATCACTCCTGAATTAATTATAGATATTGTTGCTGAACATTATTCAATAACAATTCAGGACCTAAAGAGTGGAAAAAGAAGTTCTAATATAGCAATTCCAAGACAAATAGCCATGTACTTATGTCGTGAAATGACGGATGTACCTTTAAAGGCAATCGGCTCTATACTTGGAGGGAGAGATCACTCTACTGTAAGCTATGGAATTGAAAAAGTAGCGGATGATGTGAAAACAGATGAAGCTCTTTGTAACACAATTGACATTATAAAGAAGAAAATTAATCCAATTTAATTTGTTGATAACTTTGTGGATAAGTTGTTGATAATGTGTGGACAAACTGTGGATAAGTTTTTACTTAAAAATTATAAAAAAGTTTTCCACATTTCCTCCACATGTTTTCCACATAGTTATACACATAGTTATCCACATTAAAAACCCTTTAAATACAAGGGCTGAAGGTACTTATCAACTTATCCACAGCCCCTACTACTAATACTACTAAAATATTATATAAATATATACATTAAAAAATACCGGAAGGAGTTTTCCACAATGAAAATTATTTGTTCAAAATCAAATCTTGTAAAAGGTGTAAGTATTGTTTCAAAAGCAGTTCCATCTAAAACTACAATGCCTATTCTTGAATGTATCTTAATAGATGCTACAACTGATATTATTAAGTTAACAGCAAATGATATGGAACTTGGTATTGAAACTATTGTTGAAGGTGATATTGTTAAAAAAGGTGTTATTGCTATTGACGCTAAGATATTCTCTGAGATTGTTCGTAAGCTTCCTGATAATGAAGTTGTTATTGAAACAGATGATAATCTTCAAACTACAATTATCTGTGAGAGAGCAAAATTTAATATTTCTTCAAAATCAGGAGAAGATTTTTCATATCTTCCATTTATTGAGAAAAATGAGACAATTAAGTTATCTCAATTTACTTTAAAAGAAATTATTAGACAAACAATCTTTTCTATTGCTGATAATGACAGTAATAAATTAATGACTGGGGAATTATTCCAGATTGAAAACAATATGTTGAAGGTTGTTTCCTTGGATGGTCATAGAATTTCCATTCGTAAAACAGAATTAAAGGAAAACTATGGTCCAAGAAAAGTAGTTGTTCCTGGTAAGACACTTATGGAGGTTAGTAAGATACTTCCGGGTGATGTTGACAGTGAAGTTGTAATTTCATTTACAAATAATCATATCGTATTTGAATTTGATAATACTGTAGTTGTTTCACGTTTAATTGAAGGACAATATTTTAAGATTGACCAAATGTTATCCAGCGATTATGAAACAAAGGTTAAAATTAATAAAAGAGAATTATTAAATTGTATTGATAGAGCAACACTTCTTGTAAAAGAAGGGGATAAAAAACCTATTATTATTAATATTTTGGATGAAGTGATGGAATTAAAAATTAAATCACAGATTGGTTCTATGGATGATGAAATTTTAATTTCAAAAGAAGGTAAGGATTTGTTAATTGGATTTAATCCGAAGTTCTTGATTGATGCTCTTCGTGTAATTGATGATGAGGAAGTAACACTTTATTTGATGAATCCAAAAGCTCCATGCTTCATTAAGGATGATAATGAAAGTTATATTTATTTAATTTTACCTGTAAATTTTAATGCCGGAGTGTAAAAGATGGAAATTATTTATTTGAGAGATGAATTTATAAAACTTGGTCAGGCTTTAAAGGCAGCCGGATTCGTAGAATCAGGAGTTGAGGCTAAGGAAGTCATTCAGGAGGCCAAAGTTCTTGTAAACGGTGAAGTGGATACAAGAAGGGGCAGAAAATTATACGAAGGAGACGTTGTTTCTTTTGAAAATCAAACAATTGAAATTAAAAAATTATAGAAATTATGATTTGTTAGAATTGGATTTTGATCCATCAACAAATATTCTATATGGTGACAATGCGCAAGGAAAAACAAATATATTAGAATCAATTTATATGTGCGGAACAACCAAATCTCATCGCGGTACCAAGGACAGAGATATGATAAGATTTGGCCAGGAAGAAGCTCACATAGAAGCTGTGATTGATAAAAAGGGAGTTCCATTCGAAATTGATATTCATTTAAAAAATAATAGCCCAAAAGGGGTTGCCATTAATAAAATGCCAATTCGTAGGGCAATTGAATTGTTTGGAATTGTAAATATTGTATTTTTTTCTCCGGAGGATTTAAATATTATAAAAAACGGTCCTTCGGAAAGAAGAAAATTTATAGATTTGGAACTATCTCAACTTGATAAGGTATATTTAAGTGATTTAACAAATTATAATCGAATTGTAAATCAAAGAAATAAGCTACTGAAAGATGTTTATGACAGAAAAGATTTGATGGAGACACTTGATATTTGGGATTTACAGCTCGTCAATTATGGTAAAAAAATAATAGACAGAAGAAATAAGTTTATTGTTGAGTTAAACCAAATTGTAGGAAAGGTTCACGAGCAGTTAACCGGTGGAAAGGAACATCTGCAAATTTATTATGAACCATCTGTATCAAGTATGGATTTTAAAACAAATCTTATAAAAAACAGAGAAAAAGATATCAGAATGAAAAGTACATCTGTTGGACCACATAGAGATGATATATGTTTTATGGCAGATGGACTTGATATTAGAAAATTCGGTTCTCAGGGACAACAAAGAACAGCAGCCTTGTCACTTAAATTATCTGAGATAGAAATTGTAAAAAAGGTAATCAATGATACTCCAATATTATTATTGGATGATGTATTGTCTGAATTAGACAAACACAGGCAAAACTATTTATTGGATAGTATTAGCGATATACAAACATTAATTACCTGTACAGGGTTAGATGATTTTGTAAATAATCGTTTTCATATAAACAAAATTATGCATGTGGATAATGGAAAGGTAGCCTTACCTAAAGGCTAGAGTAGGAGGATTTTTATGAGTGCAGAATACGGTGCAGATCAGATTCAAATACTGGAAGGATTGGAAGCAGTAAGAAAAAGACCTGGTATGTACATTGGTAGTACGTCAATTAGAGGGCTTCACCATTTGGTGTATGAAATTGTAGATAATTCTGTTGATGAAGCATTGGCAGGAGTTTGTGATACAATTTCCATTACGTTAAATGAAGATGGCTCTGCAACTGTTATAGATAACGGACGTGGTATTCCTGTTGGAATTAACCAAAAAGCAGGACTGCCGGCAGTTGAAGTTGTATTTACAGTACTTCATGCAGGTGGAAAATTTGGCGGCGGCGGATACAAAGTATCCGGTGGTCTTCATGGTGTAGGTGCATCCGTTGTTAATGCACTTTCCGAATGGTTAGAAGTTGAAATCTGCAAAGAAGGAAAAGTTTATAAACAGCGCTATGAGCGAGGTAAAGTAATGTATCCTCTAAAAGAGATTGGCACTTGTCCTATGGAAAAGACAGGTACCAAGGTTACATTTTTACCGGATAAGGAAATCTTTGATGAAACAGTTTTTGATTTTGACACCTTAAAGCAACGTTTCCGTGAAATGGCATTTTTAACAAAAGGTCTTCGCATTATTATTCGTGACGAACGCATAAATGAAAATATGCCGGAGCCAATTGAAAAATCCTTCCACTATGAAGGTGGTATAAAAGAATTTGTTCAGTATTTGAACAAAGGAAAAACACCTTTATATGACCAGATTATTTACTGCGAGGGTGAAAAAGACGGTGTTATGGTTGAAGTTGCAATGCAACATAACGACGCTTATACCGATAATACTTATGGATTTGTAAATAATATTACCACACCGGAAGGTGGTATGCATGTAGAAGGTTTTAGAAAAGCTTTAACAAAGACCTTTAATGACTATGCAAGAAAAAATAGATTATTAAAAGATAATGAGCCTAATTTAAGTGGTGAAGATATTCGTGAAGGTTTAACTGCAATTATCAGTGTTAAGATTTCTGACCCACAGTTTGAAGGTCAGACAAAACAAAAATTAGGTAACAGCGAGGCACGTACCGCAGTTGATAACATTGTAAGTAATCAATTAGAGATTTTCTTAGAGCAGAATCCAAATGTTGGTAAAACTACAATTGAAAAATCTGTATTAGCACAACGTGCGCGTGAAGCTGCAAGAAAAGCGAGAGATTTAACCAGAAGAAAATCTGCTCTGGAAGGAATGGCTCTTCCTGGAAAATTGGCAGACTGTTCTGATAAAGACCCTGCTAACTGCGAAATTTACATCGTAGAAGGTGATTCTGCGGGTGGTTCAGCTAAAACAGCCAGAGATAGAGCAACACAAGCTATCCTGCCACTACGTGGAAAAATCTTAAATGTAGAAAAGGCAAGATTAGATAAAATTTATGCAAATGCGGAAATTAAAGCAATGATTACTGCATTTGGTACAGGTATTCATGATGATTTTGATATTTCAAAGCTACGTTATCACAAAATTATCATTATGACCGATGCCGATGTTGATGGTGCTCATATCAGTACATTATTATTAACATTCTTATATCGTTTTATGCCTGAGTTAATTAAACAAGGTTATGTATATTTAGCACAGCCACCTCTTTATAAGCTGGAAAAGAATAAAAAGGTGTGGTATGCATACAGTGACGAAGAATTGAATCAAATTCTCACAGAAGTAGGTAGAGATACTAATAATAAAATTCAACGTTATAAAGGTTTGGGAGAAATGGATGCAGATCAGTTATGGGAAACAACCATGGACCCGGAACACCGAGTTTTACTTCGTGTGACTATGAATGAAGATGCAGCATCTGAATTAGATCTCACATTTACAACCTTGATGGGTGACCAAGTAGAACCGAGACGTGAATTTATTGAAGAAAATGCAAAATATGTACAAAACCTTGACGTATAGAAACGGGAGAATAGACAATGGAAGATAATATTTTTGACAAAGTGCAGGAAGTCGATCTGAAAAAGACGATGGAAACTTCTTATATCGATTATGCCATGAGCGTTATTGCATCTCGTGCGTTACCTGACGTAAGAGACGGTTTAAAACCGGTACAAAGAAGAATTCTGTATTCTATGATTGAATTAAATAATGGTCCGGACAAACCGCATCGTAAATGTGCGCGTATTGTCGGTGATACCATGGGTAAATATCATCCACACGGTGATAGTTCTATTTATGGTGCTCTTGTAAATATGGCACAAGAATGGTCTACCAGATATCCGCTTGTAGACGGACATGGTAACTTCGGTTCTGTTGATGGTGATGGCGCCGCTGCCATGCGTTATACGGAAGCTCGTCTCAGCAAAATTTCTATGGAATTAACTGCAGATATCAATAAAAACACAGTTGATTTCACACCAAACTTTGACGAGACAGAAAAAGAACCGGTTGTATTACCTGCAAGATATCCGAACCTTTTGGTAAATGGTACTTCCGGTATTGCAGTAGGTATGGCTACCAATATTCCGCCTCACAATTTACGTGAAGTCATTGCAGCCGTAGTTAAGATTATTGATGACCAAATTGATGAAAGTGGTGAAACAACTATTGAAGATATTCTTCAAATCATCAAAGGACCAGATTTTCCAACAGGTGCAACTATTTTAGGTACCAGAGGAATTGAAGAAGCATATCGTACAGGTCGCGGTAAAATCAGAGTACGCGCCGTGACAGATATTGAACCAATGGCAAATGGTAAGAATCGTATTATTGTTACGGAACTGCCATACATGGTAAATAAAGCGCGTTTGATTGAAAAAATTGCAGAACTTGTAAGAGATAAGAAAATTGATGGTATTACTGCATTAGAAGATCAGTCAAGCCGTGAAGGAATGAGAGTTTGTATTGAACTTCGTCGTGATGTAAATGCAAACGTAATTTTAAATC
Source organism: Faecalimonas sp. (assembly GCA_045654105.1). GTDB lineage: Bacteria > Bacillota > Clostridia > Lachnospirales > Lachnospiraceae > Faecalimonas. Next base: position 42,893 of record JAZOMR010000096.1, read on the forward strand.
AATTGTATAAACATACACAACTTCAAGATACATTTGGTGTTATCATGTTAGCTTTGGTTAACAATGAACCGAAAGTATTAAATATTCTTGATATGCTCAAATACTATTTGAAACATCAGGAAGAAGTTGTTACAAGAAGAACACAGTATGAATTAAATAAAGCAGAAGAAAGAGCACACATTTTACAAGGTTTATTAATCGCTCTTGATAATATTGACCGTGTAATTGCAATTGTTCGTGGTTCTAAGACAACACAGATTGCAAAAGAAGGCTTAATTGCAGAATTTAATTTAACAGATGTTCAGGCTCAGGCTATCGTGGACATGAGACTTCGTGCTTTGACCGGTTTGGAAAGAGAAAAGCTGGAAACAGAGTATGCAGAGTTAATGAAGCGAATCGGCGAGTTAAAAGCAATTCTTGCTGACCGCAAGTTATTACTTGGTGTAATTAAAGATGAAATCTTGGTTATCAGTGATAAATACGGTGATGAAAGAAGAACAGAAATCGGATTTGATGAATTCGATATATCAATGGAAGATTTAATTCCAGAACAAGACGTTGTTATCACGAAGACAAAACTTGGTTACATCAAACGTATGACTACAGATACATTTAAGAGTCAAAATCGTGGTGGTAAAGGTATCAAGGGAATGCAGACCTTAGAAGAAGATTATGTAGAAGAATTATTTATGACATCTTCACATCATTATATTATGTTCTTCACAAATAAAGGTCGTGTATATCGCTTGAAGGGATATGAGATTCCGGAGGCAAGCAGAACATCAAGAGGAACTGCGATTGTAAACTTATTACAACTAATGCCGGAAGAAAAGATTACTGCTATGATTCCAATTAAGGATTACGAAGAAGGCCAATACTTAATGATGGCTACTAAGAAAGGTCTCGTTAAGAAAACAAAGATTACAGATTATGCAAATGTAAGAAAAACAGGACTTGCAGCAATGAAAGTAATGCAATTTGCATTTGATGGAGATTCAAAAAATATACATCTGCCACATGAATATGAAAAAAACAGTGTTGCATATCTTGGAACTCATGATAACGACACATTTATGTCGTTCCTTAAAGATAAGAAAATGAAAGATAGGTTCTGTGAATATTTGCATCTTCCTAAAAACACACCAAACGACATTGTTACAAAAATGGCAATTGAGAATTTGATTTCAACCAATTCGGTTGTGTGTGTGCTCACAATGCAAGATATCTTGTGTGAAGGCAGTGAGTGCAGAATCAACACTCCAGGAACTTCATCTGGAAACTGGCTTTATAGATTGAGACCAAACTATAAAGATAATGAATACAATCAATATTTAAAGATACTTATTAAAAATAAAAATAGATAAAGGAAAATTTTATGGAAAAATC